>JAOUFY010000066.1 GCA_029857955.1 Spirochaetia bacterium | reverse complement strand
GAACTTTTAAGCTTGGTTTTGTAACCCTCCCTGTTGTTTTTGAGTACATGCCGCTTGGTAACATAATGGGGTTCATATGGTTTTTTCTTTTATTTTTAGCTGCCATAACAAGTTCTATTTCAATGATTCAGCCGGCCATTGCGTTTTTTGAAGAAGGGCTTGAAATTGGTCGTAAAACCTCCATTATTATATTAGGGTTTGTTACCCTGACAGGTACAGCCTTAATTTTATATTTTTCGGCGAACCTTGCAGCGCTCGATACATTTGATTTTTGGATAGGCACTTTTGGAATATTTATTTTTGCGACAATCGAGGTTATATTGTTCGGCTGGATTTTGGGAATTGATAAAGGCATGAAAGAAATTAATACCGGCGCTGCGGTAAATCTTCCCTACTGGTTTGGATATATTTTAAAATATGTATCGCCAGTGTATTTAATTACGATTTTTGCCGCCTGGGCATGGCAAAAAATGCCGGAATACCTTACAAAAATACATAACAACACTGCTTCACAAATTTCTCTGGTATTTATTCTGGCTTTTTTGTTTTTTTTAATTCTTTTAACCTACCAGGCCGTTAAAAAATGGGAAAAAAGGGAGATTAATCAATGAGTATATCTGGCTGGATTGTGATGATACTTTCGGTTGGCGGAGTTACTTTATTTTTTGGTTTTACTTTATTTCTGGTTTTTAAACATGAGTCTCGCAAGAAACAATTGCACAGTACTCTCGAAGAGACTCCTGATGTTAAGGATAAAAATTGAAAGTTTCAGGTGTTGGTTTGATTGAATTTAGAAGTGAAAATATTAGATTAAAACGTCTTCTCGATACGGCTTCATCTTTAAATTCGAGTCTTGATATTGAACATCTTTTGCCATTGATTATCATCTCCGCTCGGGATTTACTTGAAGCCGAGGCAAGTTCGCTTTTTTTACTTGATAAAAAACACGATTATCTTTTTTGTGAGGTTGCTATAGGCGAAAAAGGAAAACTTCTTAAACGATATTTGCGGCTTGAAATTGGCGAAGGCATTGCCGGTTGGGTTGCTAAAAATAAAAAAGCAATTTTACTTAAAGACGCCTATCAAGATCCCCGTTTTGATCAAAGTTGGGATAAAATCTCAGGGTTTGTTACAAGGTCGATCATTTGTATTCCTATTTATATTAAAGAACAATTTATCGGAACTCTCGAAGTAATGAATAAAAGAAATTTGGATTCATTTGATGAAACAGATTTGGAGACTTTAGAATATCTTGGTAACATTGCGGCCATTGCGCTTGAAAATGCCAGACTTCATGACGGACTCCAGATTAAAATTCGTGAGCTGTCTTTACTTACAAAAGTGGAAAAGAAAATTTCGTCAGGGTGGAATGCCGATCAGATCATAGATTGGACTCTTGCCAAGGCAGTGGAGATTTTACAAGCCAGGGGAGGTTCTGCATTATTAATTTCAGAAGATCGAAAATATTTAAAAGTAAAATGCTCCGTTGGATTTATAAAGGCACAAATTGCTGAAAGCCTGATTTCTATGGAGAAAGGAATCATCGGTATTGCTACACGAGAAAAAAGACCAGTTCTTATTAAAAATTTACATGCAGATACAAGGTTACGAGGAGAGCCCATACAGTCTCATGAAAGCACTTCGATGTTATGCGCGCCTTTAATCTCTCAAGGCGAATTATACGGAGTTTTAATTGTTAATGATAAAATGGACGGATTTTCATTTACGCGGGATGATTTAGAGTCGTTAAACAATGTTTCCGAACGTATTTCCATTCTTCTTCGAACTGCGCATCTTTTTGATAAGGTAAGCGAACAAAATCGAGAACAAGAAAGCGCTGGAAAATTGATAGAAAAAATATTACCGACATCCATTCCCGTTGTTAAAGGCCTGGAATTGTATACCAGATATATTCCCTATAATCTCATAGGAGGCGATTTTTATCGCTTTTTTGAATTTAGTGAAAACAAGCTCGGAATTTTAATTGTAGATGTTTCCGGTCATGGATTTTCTGCCGCTTTAATTTCTGTAATGGTAAACACAATGATATCAGCGATTCCTGTCGACATAACAGATTCGCCGGCATTGTTTTTTAATCATTTAAACCATAATTTAGTAAACAGGCTTGATGGAAATTTTCTAACGGGAATTTATCTCGTTATTGACATGGATAAAAGATCTGTTCGTTTTGCAAATGCAGGTCACCCCGGTTTAATCCATTATCAGAAGAACTCTAAAAAATTAATATCTGAAAATGTAAGGGGGCCATTGCTTGGCGTATGGGAAGATCCATTGCTTGATGAAAAAGAATTTTCTATTTCTCCCGGCGATCGTTTGATCATTTATACCGATGGACTTCTTGAGTTTGATCAGGGAAAAAATTACCCGGATATGGACGAACCTGAAATGTTTAAAGATGTATTGCAATATGTAGAGCAACCTGCCATTGAATTTTTAGATCAAATTGTACAAGCGATGTTGAAAAGATCTTCTAAAAACGAATTTAACGACGATGTTACCGTGATTGTTGTAGATATTAATAACAAATAATTGAAAGTCCGCATTATTTTAATCTATGTATTTAGAAATCTCAAAAATGAGTTTGTCGAGATTGATATTGTCTCTACCCGATATTGGAATTGGATATTGTCCTTTAGCGCGAAAAGACTCTATCCATTCGTTGAGAAAAGCTTCTTCAATTAAATCAATTTTGTTAAAGACTAGAATCGACGGCCTTTGGTTTAAAACAGGATTGTAGGAATCAAGTTCTCTTCTTAACATATTGAGCTCGTCATCAACATGAGCCATCGTGATATCAAGAACAAAGATTAACACGCGAACCCGTTCTATGTGTTTTAAGAAGGAAAGTCCAAGACCATGCCCCATTGACGCTCCTTCGATAATTCCGGGAATGTCCGCAATGATGCATTGTTTAAAGTTATTTACCTCAAGGGTACCAAGATTTGGAGAAAGTGTAGTAAATGGATAATTTGCTATTTTGGGGCTGGCATGGGTAATTGTTTTTAACAGGGTTGACTTACCGGAATTTGGTAATCCCACAAGCCCTACATCGGCGATCATTTTTAAAGACAGCTTTATTGTAAATTCTTCGGTGCTGATGCCAGGTTGAAAATGTCTGGGAGCTTGATTTGTTGATGATTTAAAAAATGCATTACCCTTACCGCCCATACCGCCAGTTACAAGAAGGTAGGGCGTCTCATCAGTTAAATCGCATATCGGTACATCGTCATCAGAAGTTATAACGGTGCCAAGAGGTACATTAATGATCAGATCCTGACCATTTTTACCGCTTCTTTGACGACCTTTTCCTGAATCGCCGTTTCCGGCTTTGTATAGCCGATTTCTTTTTAAATGAGCAAGGTTTATAATTCGGGAATCTGCCTGGATGTAAATATTACCGCCGGCTCCGCCGTTTCCGCCGTCGGGGCCGCCAAATTCTATATACTTTTCATGGCGAAACGATACGGCTCCGGGACCGCCGTCTCCAGATTTTACCCGAATGAAGATTTCATCAATGAATTTGTGCAAGTATTATCAGACTTTTGTGGTTTTAAGAATTAAAACAAACGCATTATGCGTTAGCTTTAGATTGAGTTTCTGCAACTGCAGGATAAACAGAAATTCTTTTTTTATGTTTATTTACCCATTCAAATTTTACATGTCCGTTAATGATTGTAAATAACGAGTCATCTTTAGCGCGCATCACATTTTTACCAGGTGCAAACAAGGTTCCCCTCTGTCTTACCAATATTGAACCAGCCGTAACCAATTCTCCACCAAATGCCTTTACGCCCAATCTCTGGGAATTAGAATCTCTTCCGTTTTTTGACGATCCGCCGCCTTTCTTGTGTGCCATACATCAAACAGTAAAAAAAGATTTGCAGTGTCAAGAAGAAAATGTAAGCGTTTTGAATTCGCCCACGCTCCACATGAAAAAGGGGCGTAGCACGCCCCTCATGCTGGTACACGGTACCTGCATGACCCCACGCGTAAAGTCGAGAAAAAAATAAAATGATATATTAAATTTCAGAAAGAATAAGTTTGTAGAGAAGTCTTTAAGGTTTTGTTTTTTTAAAGCAGGGCGGCGTATAAAACCAAAAAAAATTGACAGGATATATTAGATAAATTTAATGAAAAAATAATATGTTAACTGAAGCAGTCGCTATTGGCGCAGTCATTTCGTTTATTTCCTTAATTGTAAATAGAAAGGTTGTGAGAATGTATTCTGTTTCAACGAATATGTGGAATGGCTGGATTACTGCTATGATTTTTCGTTTCCTGGGGATTATTTTTTCGGCTGTGTATCTTGTTGTGTCTGAAATGGTACGTCAAAAACCGGTTAACGAAACTTTTTTTATGTTAATTGTTTTGTTGGTTATTGTTTTGGGGCTATTTGTTGACTTGTTTTTATCTATATTGAAAATCCAAAAAGTTAATGAAAAGGTGAATGGTTGATGTTTAAATTTTTAGTTGCATTTGCTTTTTCATTGTTATTGTTCGTAACTACTGCCGGCGCTCAGACAGGTATACCGGCTGCTCAGCAACCGCAGACAGAACAGGGTATTAACAAGCAGGTTCCATCGGCGGATAAAATAGAAGCTGCTGGCGCGGAAAGTGAAGAACATTCTACCGAAACTCATGAGTCGTCTGGAGAATTTGATTTAAATCATGTTATCAATCATCATCTTGGTGACGTAAGGCTTTGGGATGTGAATATCGCAGGTTATAACTTCCCAATTACAAAACGCGTCGTCATGATGTGGATTGCAAGTTTATTGCTGCTTTTAATTTTAATTCCGGCTGCGCGTCTTATTTCGCGCAATGCAATTAAACGTCCGGGCAGATTTACCGGTATTGTTGAGGTTTTTGTAAACTTTGTCCGAAATGATGTCGGCCATAGCAATATGGGTCATCATTCAAGGTCGTATGAACCTTTTTTACTTACATTGTTTTTCTTTATACTGTTTTGTAATTTAATTGGTTTAATTCCATCCGTAGGTGAAATCGTAATTACTGCAGGAGATTTTTTTGGTTTCCATTTTAATGTTGAACCGGGAGATGTTCCTTTGCCTGCAAAATTATGGTCAGGCATCACTCCGACAGGAGATCTTGGCGTAACTGCAACGCTTGCGATTTATAGTTTTATTTTTATACAGGTTTCAGGATTTGTTTATCAAGGTGTCTCTTATATTAAGAACATTGTTCCCGCCGGGATTCCATGGGCAATCTGGCCAATCATGTGGCCTATAGAGCTGCTTGGACAAGTTTCTAAGCCATTTGCATTGGCTATACGTCTTCTGGCAAATATGACGGCAGGTCATTTATTGATTCTGGTTTTTCTTGGTTTTATATTTCAGTTTCAACTTTATGCGATAATACCGGTAAGTATATCGGTAACCATCGCTATTTATATGCTTGAGTTGTTTGTTGCATTTTTACAGGCTTATATTTTTGTATTTTTAACGGCTCTTTTTATAGCGGGAGCACAACATAGACATTGATGGATTTTTATTATAATGATTTTTGAAAGGTTAATAACAGGAGAATAAAATGGAACTAGGTCAAGGATTAGCATTAATGGGCGCAGTAATCGGAGCAGGTCTTGCCGTACTCGGTGTAGGTATCGGAATTGGTAACATCGGTCGCGGAGCTACTGAAGGTATCAGCAGACAGCCTGAAGCAAGTGGAAAAATTCAAACAGCTATGATTATCGCAGCGGCTCTTATTGAAGGGGTAGGTCTATTTGGACTTGTACTTTCTATAATTGTCATTCTGGTAAAAGTAAAGTAAGAAAGGTTAACGATGCCTTTATTAGCAGAAGGATCATTTAATTTATTAAACGTTGATCCCGGTTTGGTTTTCTGGACATTTGTTACTTTTACATTTGTCTTGATAGTACTTTGGAAGTACGCCTGGACACCCATCATTACAGCGTTAGATGCCCGTAATGATAAAGTTGAAGGGGACTTAAAGAAGAGCGAGGACCTTCGTAAGGCCGCAGAAGATTTATTAAAATCGTATTCCGATAAAATAGATTCTGCAAAGCATGAAGTCAGTGAAATTCTTGATACAGCTCGTAAAGACGCAGAAGCTATGCGCAATAAAATTTTACAAACTGCACAGGAAGAAGCTGGAAATGTGAAAAATCGGGCGAAGAACGAAATTGAACAGGCTAAAGTAAAAGCGGTAAAAGAAATACAGGAATTATCCGTGGATATATCATTAAAGCTGTTATCCAGTATTTTAAATAAAGACGTAAATGACGAAGAGCATAGCAAAATCGTTCACAGAGAATTAGAGAAATTAAAAAGCAGTAACAACTAATGAACACGGATAGCGTAGCGTATACATATGCAATGGCTTTATCCCAGATTGATGGGGTGGATCTTAAAAAAAAAGAAGCTGAAATGATTTTAGTTTCCGAGGCTTTTCAGAGTCCTGAAATAAAACTTTATTTTGATTCACCGACCATATCAATTGCTGATAAAAAAGAAAAGCTTAAAAAAGCTTTTGGACAAAGTGTCTCCAAAGAAGTTTTGAATTTTCTCTTTTTAGTTCTCGATAAACATCGTGAAACATTTATATTGTCAATTTGTGCAGGATTGACAGAAATTGCAGATAAAGAATTTAACAGGGTAAGACCATATGTAATATTAAGTCGAAATTACCCGGAGAAAGAGTTAAAAAAAATTATCTCTGAGATTGAAGCTTTGATTAATGTTCACAGAAAAGATTTTGGTATTGAAAATCAAAGTGATAAAATAGAATTTATCCACAAGGTTGAAGTTCAACCTGATTTACTCGGTGGTATTTACATGCGCGTAGGGGATTATATGTGGGATTCCTCTTTAAGTCGTTTTCTTAAAGATTGGAAACAAAGAGTATTGTCCGGCGCGGTAGATCAAAATGCGGTGATAGTCGCAGAATAAGAATTTATTGTTTTAAAGAGGTTTAAAGTGAAAGTAAATACAGACGAAATAGTATCCGTTTTAAAAAGGGAAATTGCCGAATATGGTAAAGAACTTAACGTAGAAGAAGTTGGAACTGTTCTTGAAGTGGGCGATGGTATTGCTCGAGTTTACGGGTTAACCGGCGTAATGGCCAATGAAATGGTGGAATTTCAAAATGGAATTATGGGTCTGGCTTTTAACCTTGAAGAAAATTCCGTAGGGGTGGTTGTTCTTGGCGATTACCTGAATATACGTGAAGGATTCGTTGTAAAAAGAACTCAGAGAATTCTGGAAGTTCCAACAGGTGAAGCTCTCATTGGACGAGTTGTAAACCCTCTTGGCGAGCCTCTTGATGGTAAAGGCCCAATTAATACAAAAAAGAGTCGACCTATTGAAATCATTGCTCCAGGTATTGCGAAAAGACATCCAGTTCATGAGCCAATGCAAACAGGTATAAAGGCGATTGACTCTATGATTCCAATTGGCCGTGGTCAGCGAGAGTTAATCATTGGCGACAGGGGAACAGGAAAAACAGCTATTGCGATAGACACTATTATAAATCAAAAAGGAAACGGCGTAATTTGTGTGTATGTTGCGATTGGTCAAAAATCGTCGACTGTGGCAAACGTTGTGGAAAAATTAGCAAAAGCCGGCGCGATGTACTATACAATTGTAGTAAGCGCAAGCGCATCAGATCCGGCAGCTATGCAGTACATTGCTCCGTATTCTGGAACAGCTATGGCCGAAGAATTTATGTACACAGACGGTAAAGCGACTTTATGCGTATATGATGACTTGTCAAAACAAGCCAATGCCTATAGACAGATGTCACTATTATTAAGACGACCTCCAGGAAGAGAAGCTTATCCGGGAGACGTTTTTTACTTACACTCCAGATTGCTTGAAAGAGCCGTGAAAATGAATGAAAAATACGGCAATGGTTCATTAACTGCTCTTCCCATCATCGAAACTCAGGCAGGCGAGGTATCTGCTTATATTCCCACTAACGTAATATCCATTACTGACGGCCAGATTTATCTTCAGCCGAATTTATTTGCTTCAGGCGTTCGACCTGCGGTGGATGTGGGTATTTCAGTTTCCAGGGTAGGAAGTAATGCTCAAATAAAGGCCATGAAAAAAGTTGCCGGTACGTTGAGACTGGATCTTGCCCAGTTTAGATCGCTTGAAGCATTTTCTCAACTTGGTACAGAACTAGATGCGGCAACACAAAAGCAAATTGATCGTGGTTTAAGACTTGTCGAACTTTTAAAGCAAGGTCAATATCAGCCATTGACCGTAGAAATGCAGGTTGTTGGAATTTATGCGGGTACCAAAGGTTATCTTGACAGTATTCCAGTTGAAAAAGTACGTCTTTATGAATCGGAACTTTATAAATGGATTGAAGCTACGCATCGAGATGTTTTTGATGTGGTTCGTGAAAAGAAGGAATTACCTTCTGATGCCCGATTAAAAGAAGTATTAAGCGAATTTACAGAGTTCTTTAAAAAAGAGCATAAATAAAAAGCGATAAATTAATGGCGACTCTTAGAGAAATTAAAAATCGAATACAAGCTGTAAGCAATACACAGAAAATCACCAAAACAATGGAGATGATTTCTGCTGCTAAAGCCAAAAGAGCAACAGATAAAGTTCATGCGGCACAGCCCTATGCTCGAAAGTTAAATGAACTTGTCAGTTCTCTATCATCTGCAAGTAAGGGAACTTTCCATCCTTTACTTCGAAAGCCAGAAAGCATTAAACGAATCGGAGTGCTTATCGTAACAGCTAACAGAGGGTTATGCGGTGGTTTTAATAACAATGTAATTAAATTAGCGTTGCTTAAAATCATGGAACATACAAACGCAGGTATTCAAGTTGAAGTACATCTTGTGGGTAAAAAATCTGTAAATGTATTTAAGTATAAAAAAGTTGCATTTGAAAAAAGTTATACTCATATCGATGATAAGCCATCTTTTACAGATGCTTCTGAGTTTGCAGATTTTTTTATGGAAAAATTTGAAACAGGTTATTTTGACGCGGTTGAAATTGTTTCAACTAAATACCTTAGTTCATCAAAACAAACGGCGGATGTAAATCGTGTTCTTCCATTGACACTTGATAATAAAAGTGATTCAAGGGCAGGTTCTGCCGTTTTTGAACCGGATGCAGAAACCATAATGACAGAATTATTGCCAAGAGCTACTCGAGTAGCGTTTTATCAGGCTCTATTAGAATCTGTGGCAAGTGAACAGATTGCTCGTAGAATTGCAATGAAGAATGCTACTGATTCAGCCTCTGACATGATTAAAGATATGACAAGATCATATAATCGCGCCAGACAGGCTAAAATTACTCAGGAAATTTCTGAGATTGTTGCCGGTGCAGATTCGGTAAGTTAATTGATATAATAGATTTAAGGGAGATAAAATGGGTAAAGAAAAAAGCACAGGAAACGGAAATAATATAGGAAAAGTTGTTCAGGTAATCGGATCTGTAATGGATATTAAGTTTTCCGAAAATAACTTGCCAGATATATACAATGCAATAGAATTAGATGTAAATGGTAAAAAACTCGTCTGTGAAGTACAGCAACATATGGGTGGCGGAGTAGTTCGTGCTGTTTCTTTAGGCAGCACTGACGGAATTAAAAGACAACAGGAAGCAAAAGACACTGGTGCTCCTATTTCTGTTCCGGTAGGTTTAAATACTCTTGGTCGAATTTTTAACGTTCTTGGTGAAGTTATTGATGAAGCAGGTCCATTTGAAGTTAAAGAGCGACGAGCTATTCATAGACCTGCGCCGGAATTTCAGGAAATTGAACCTAAAACTGAAATTTTTGAAACAGGAATCAAAGTTATTGATTTGCTTGAACCTTATATTAAAGGCGGTAAAACAGGATTGTTCGGCGGAGCCGGTGTCGGTAAAACAGTTATCATTATGGAGCTTATCAATAACATTGCCAAAGAACACGGTGGATACTCTGTATTTGCCGGTGTTGGTGAAAGAACCCGTGAAGGAACAGATCTTTGGATTGAAATGAAAGAATCAGGAGTAATCAGTAAAACATGTCTTGTATACGGACAGATGAATGAGCCGCCTGGAGCAAGATTACGAGTAGCTCTTTCTGCACTTACGGAAGCAGAATGGTTGAGAGATCAGTCTGGCTCCGATGTACTTTTATTTATTGATAATATTTTCCGTTTTTCTCAAGCTGGTTCAGAGGTTAGCGCTCTTTTAGGTCGTATGCCTTCAGCTGCCGGTTATCAGCCAACTCTGGCTACCGAAATGGGACAATTGCAAGAGAGAATTACATCAACTCGCTCCGGATCTATTACATCCGTTCAGGCGGTTTACGTACCAGCGGATGACCTTACAGACCCTGCTCCAGCAACTGCATTTACACATCTTGATGCAACAACTGTACTTTCTCGTAAAATTGCTGAAAAAGGAATATACCCTGCGGTAGATCCTCTTGATTCAAGTTCGCGAGCATTATCGCCGCAAATCGTAGGCGATCGTCACTATAACACTGCCAGAGCGGTACAAAAAATTCTTCAACGATATAAAGACCTGCAAGATATCATTGCAATTTTAGGTATGGAAGAACTTTCTGAAGAAGATAAGGTTATTGTAACCCGTGCGCGCCGTCTTGAAAGATTTTTATCTCAACCTTTTCATGTGGCGGAACAATTCACTGGAATGGCCGGAAAATATGTAAAACTGGATGATACAATTCGTTCTTTTGAAGAAATTCTTACCGGTAAATATGATGAACTTCCTGAACAGGCTTTCGCATATGTAGGCTCGATAGAAGAAGTAATTGAAAAAGCCGAAAAGATGAAAAACGAAGGATAATCAAGGTTTAAAATCGTATGACTGAAAAACTGATACATGTAAGCGTCATTTCTCCAGAGAAAGTTCTTTATGATGGTAATGCTTCTAGTGTATCTTTGCCAGGGAATCAGGGAAACTTTACGGTACTTCGTGATCACGTAAATATTGTGAGTTTGCTTGATCCCGGGGCTCTGGTAATTAGTGAGGGTACAGATTCAAATGAAGAAGTACGCTTTATTGTAGATGGTGGGTTTGTAGAAGTAAGTCATAATAAAGTCAATGTACTTGTGGAAGGTTTAATTGATATTTCAAATGTTGATTTAGAAAAAGAAAAAAAGGCTATTGAATCAATTTTAACAAATATTATTCCTCATGAAAAGAGAAGTAAATTAGAAACTGCGCTTGCTGCCCATCGACTACGAATTGAATTGTCTCAAAAAAAATAATAGACGACTCAGTTTCTCTAAAATAAACGCTCTTTACAATCTAAGATAATTTTAATTAAGCTGGGGCAACTTTGTATAATTTAAATTTAGTACAGTATACCGTTTAATGGTATTAAAAAAAGAGTGCTATAAATAAAAATATAGAGTGATTTAAGTTGCCCCGGCTTTAAATAAAATATAAACTATTCTTATTGATTAATTGGTTATAATTCATAATGCGCACAAATATTCTATTGATTGAAGATAATCCCGTAAATGTAGAATATATTCGTGCGATGATCTATAAAAAACCTGAAGATACAATCAGCGAAAATCAAATTAACATAGAACTTTTTATCGCGACCACATTGCAAGAAGGTGTAGATATTCTAAATCAAAGTTCGATAAATCTGGTATTACTGGATTTAAGTCTTCCTGATTCAAGCGGTATTCAATCTTTAAAGACAATTCAAAAAATAAATGATAGAATACCGGTTATTGTTTTAACTGGAGTTGATGATACAGATCTTGCTTCAGAAGCAATCAGGGAAGGCGCCCAGGATTATCTGGTTAAAGGTAAAATTAATAAATCACTTCTTGATCGATCTATACAATATGCATTGCAGAGAATAAAAATATATAATGCACTTCTTGACAGCGAAAGTAGATACATGATTGCGATAAAAGCCACCAATGACGGTATCTGGGAGTGGAATCTACGTGAGAACTCTCTATATTATACTCCTCGTTGGAAAGAAATTATCGGTTATCTCGAAGACGATTTAAGCTCGAAACCTTCCGAATGGTTTGACCGTATTCATCCAGATGATGTTTTTGCCGTTGAAGAAGCTATCGCCAATCACCTGGCAGGGGAAAGCAAAAGTCTGGTTACCGAACACCGTTTATTACATAAAAATGGAATGTACATTTGGGTACGAGTACATGGTCTAGCTGTTTTAGATAGTCTGGGGAATGTTTTAAAAATTGCAGGTTCTTTATCTGATATTACCGGTGAAAAACTTATCGATTCATTAACGGGATTACCAAGTTTATCATTATTTACCGATAGAGTTCAGTCGTCCATTCAGCGAATACATGATGAAAAAAAATTTGGATTTGTATTGATAAAAATTGAATTTGAACAAATTAAACTCCTTGTAAATACATATGGTGCCAGTATCACAAATGAAGTTGTTCAAAAACT
>JAOUFY010000065.1 GCA_029857955.1 Spirochaetia bacterium | reverse complement strand
TGACATGATAAAAACTACATTCATATAACAACTGAAAATGAATCCAGGAAAGAAAGATAATCAATTTGAAAGAATCATGTCCCTGACACAGGTCATAAGGTATCCTGACCATCGAATATATACGTTTGGGGATACTGATTTTAGTTATAAAATAATATCCTCCGATCAAGTAGGCGGTTCTACAGTAAGAAGCGGTAAATTAAAATGTAAAACTCCGGTCATTGTGGTACCTGAAACATTTATGGAAACTTTTCAGGGTTTTTCACCGGAAGCGGTAGATTTTGCAAGACGAAAATACGGGGATCTTGTTTCTAAAGTACAAATTCTCGGTTACCAGTTCACTCATACACTGGAAAGCGAAAATCCATATTCAGAAAATGCCCGACAAGTTGTCGAACGCGTAGAACGTGAAATCTTTGAATCTAAAAGTGATATTGCCCTTCTCGTTTCACCCAATGATTTGTGGGAAATTGCCCTCGTTAAAATTATACTGGATGTATTGCGTAAATCTGCACATGGTAATTTTGAAGATTTACGTGAAAGAGGCTTTTTTCTCAGTGAAGATGAAAAAAGGGAAAATGAAATTGAAATTTTATTCTCCGAAGCAATCAATGATAAACATTATGTAAATGAACTTGCTGAGCGACTTCGTGAATATAATTTATTTGAAAAGTACGAAGATCGTTTCTTTCAACTTTTTAAAAAATATTAAATTTAAGTTAAAACTCTTGGTATTTTAAAAATCTATAACCAAAACTCCACAAAGTTATACACATACTATCCACAAATGTGGACAACTTATTATTGCGGCATACAACTTTAGAATCAATCTAATTGGCTGCTTTTGACAAAAATGTTCAAAAAAATTCACAATTTTTAAAAAAAATAGCCGAGGTTAGCGAAAAATTGTATATACATACTAGCACTCAATACGTATGACTGCTACCACTCAACACCATAGAGTGTTAGTTTTGCTCAAGGTATAGTGACGAATAAAAATTAGGAGAAAAAAATGTATCTAACAAATTTTTTAAATGATATCCACCGGATTCAAAACCAGATGGGGAATAGCTTATACCATGAATTTCCGGCAGTTCAGATTTATTCTAATGCCGATCAATTGATAGTTACTGCCGAAGTTCCAGGCTTAAATCAAGACGAAATTCAATTGAAAGTAAGTGACGACGTTCTCTCCATTTCTGGCGAAATTAATAAAAACCAGCAAAATGAATCACTTCGTGATTTAAAAGAAACCGCTAAAGTGTATCGACAAGAAAGGAAAACCGGGAAGTTTCATAAAACAATTGAACTCCCTTATTCCGTTGACGGTATGCAATCAGAGGCTGTTTTAAAAAATGGAATCCTGACAATCACCTTCCCTTTACGAGAAGAAGCAAAACCTCGACAGATTTCAATTAAAAGCGAATGATAAAACAAAAAGCAAATACTAAAGGAGATTTTATGACAAATGAAAAAGTTAAAACAAAAGAAGCATCAATAAATTCACATATTCCCGAATTGGAAATTATTCCAGATATGGATATTTATTTAAAAGATGACGAGTTTTATTTAGAAGGAAATATGCCCGGTGTTGACGAAACATCGCTGGATATTTCTTTTGAAAAAAATACCTTAACTATTTTAGGTAAAAACAATACCCCGCGTCTAGATAATTTTACCCTGAGGTATGCCGAATATCGAAACGCAAACTATCGTCGATCTTTTCAATTTCAGGAAAATATTGATATTGATGGAATTGAAGCTGTAATTAAAAACGGCGTTCTTAAACTAAAAGTTCCTGTCAAAAAACCTGAAACTAAAAAAATCACAGTAAAAACCAATTAACACATAAATCCGGACATGACTTCCATCATGTCCGGAGCAGGCGACTACTTCCATTGAAAGTAGTCGCCTGCCTTCCTCAGTATTCTCAATTGCTTTTAAAAAAAGATTGATGCTTGCATAAGATATTGATGTAAGGTATGAAAATTCATGAAAGAACTTATCTACATTGTAGAAGATGAGCCAGACATCGCCGCACTTGTCCAACTGCATCTTGAAAAAACAGGATTCCGTCACAGATGGTTTCAAACGGCAAAAGCATTTTTTAACGGCATTGAGAAATCACACCCTGATTTAGTCATTCTTGATCTGATGCTTGAAGATATGGATGGACTTGAAATATGTAAAAACCTGCGAAACGACGAAAAGAAAAAAAATATTCCCATCATTATGCTCACTGCCCGCGCAGAAGAAATTGATAAAATTTTAGGACTTGAACTTGGAGCCGACGACTATGTTACCAAGCCATTTTCTCCCAAAGAACTAATCGCGCGAATCAAGGCCATCTTGCGAAGAAGCCAAAAACAGGGAACAAACTCCGAAATAATAGTGAGGATAGGAGAAATACTGGCAATTGATTCTGAAAAATTCCAGGTTTCTGTAAGAGGTGAAAATATTGACCTGACAACAACAGAATTTAAAATCCTGGAAATTTTATCGAATCATCCTGGCTGGGTTTTTTCAAGAGAAAAAATACTCGATCACATCTGGGGCTATGATAAGGCAGTTATTGATAGAACTGTTGATGTACATATTCGACATCTTCGTGAAAAACTGGGAGATGCCGGCGCATTTATAAAGAATATACGCGGAATAGGCTATAAACTCGAAATTTAAATATTTTATTTTATTAAAGTAAAATGTATTAAAAATAATGAATAATTCACTTTTTACACGACTATATACAACTTTACTGGTTTTTATACTCACTATTTTTTTTGTTAATTATTATTTTACCCTCAAAACCTATCGCGAACACAGAACTTTTATTGAAAAAGAAAAATTAACTAAAATTATTCAATCCATAGAACCTGTTTTAAATAATAATTATACAAATTTAAAATACTTAAACAAATACATTAATGATACAGCGAAAAATTTAAATGTGCACTTGACTATACTTGATACTTCAGGGCTCATACTTGTAAGTTCAGAAAAATCTATCCGGACTTTTAAAAATCTGTTTTTAGAAAAAGATATCGTAGAGGCAAACGTAAATGGATTCGGACATACGATTTACCAGAGCACAGAAGTAAAACAACAAATGTTATTTGTAACCCTGAAAGAAGCCGGCGACTTTCATGGTTTTGTTCGAGCATCTGTTGTCTTATCAGATATGAATTTATTTTTAAACGTTTATAAAAAAAATATTTTTTTCGTAGCCCTGATACTTTTATTTTTATCACTTTCAGGATCATATTTTCTTACAAGAACCGTTACCAAACCGCTAGAAAAACTGGCTCATGCAACAAATCAAATTGCCGGCGGTAATTTTGATATAAATATACCTGAAACTGGCTCAGGAGAAATTTCTGAATTAGCTGATAATTTCAGAATTATGAGTAAAAAAATAAAAAATCTGTTTCAAGATATTTCACATCAAAAAGAAGAGCTTACCAATATTATTGAAGCAATTCATGAAAAACTCATGGTCATTGATTCAAGAGGTATTATATTATCTGCCAATAAAGGATTTGATGAAATCTTAAACTCCGGTGAACTTACAGGCCGCTCATATAAAAAATTAATTCCAAATAAACAAATTATAAATATAATTGATCAAACAATTAAAAACCAGACCGGAATTATGGAAGAGGTAATTCTCGACGATAAGGTATATCTATGCAGCAGCGCCTTCATGTCAGACATCAAGGAGTCGGTATTGGTTATGCGCGACATCAGCGATTTAAAAAATCTTGAAAATATAAAACGTAATTTAATTGCAAATGTGTCCCACGAGCTTAGAACTCCGCTTACAGCCATTAAAGGTTTTTTAGAAACACTAAAAGATGATCTTAAAGGTCAAAACAAAAAATATCTTGAAATTATCGAACGTCACACAGATCGACTAATTTATATTGTGCAGGACTTATTGATATTATCAAGACTTGAAGATCAAACAATTTTACCACAATACCAGAAACTAAAACTAAAAGATATTATTAATGATACTTTTTTACTGCTTGAAAAAAAAGCAAATCAAAAAGGCCTGCCCCTTGTAATTGAAGATGTAAATAACGTAAATATAGACGGAGATCGAAATCAATTGGTACAATTATTTATAAATTTAATTGATAACGCAATTAAATACACTGAAAAAGGCGAGATCAGGGTTATTTTAAATGAAAAAAATGAATCGGTTGTGATTGATATCAAAGATACAGGAATTGGAATTGATAAAAAACATTTGTCACGATTATTCGAGAGATTCTACGTAGTCGATAACTCACGCTCAAGATCCCAGGGAGGTACAGGACTGGGGCTTTCTATTGTAAAACATGTTGTTAATAACCACAAAGGTAAAGTTGAAATTTTTAGCGCTACTGAAGAAGGAACAAAAGTAAGGGTTATGCTTCCGAAATATCAAAATAAAATCATTTAAATAAAATAATTTTGACAAACTCAATCATTTTGATCTTATATCAATTCATTACTAAATTTATTATGCTCAATAAATTAAATCGATTGATTATCATTGGTTTTTTAATATTTTTTGTTTCTATAAATATAGCTCCGGAATCATCAATCAATTCAGCCATTCTATCTCGCGCAATGAACGGAGAAATCATCGTAAGTAAAATAAAAACTAAACATGGACCAGACGGAGTTAAAGTTGTATTTTGCGTAGAAGCCAATAAGGAAGATGTCTGGAGTACGATTACTGATTATAATAATTTTAATAATATCTTTGGGAATATACAATTAAAATTAATTCGTGAAAACAGTAAAGGCGCAATTGTTCAGGTGTCATTACTGGTTTTTAATTATACTCTTTATCATAAATACATTATACCAGGCGAAAAATACACATGGTCAAGAACATCAGGCGATTTAAAAACTGTAAGCGGTTCATGGTTAATATTAAATACCCCGAAAAAAAATCAGCAAATTATTGAATATACTTCTTTTATTGATGCAGGAAACGACGCATATAATTTAATTGCTCAATATGATATTGAAAAACGAGGTAAAGAAACCGCAATAAGATTAATAAATTATCTTAAAAAAAATTATCCTGCAAAAAAATAAACGTAAATCAATATCGGATTAAATACCAGATTTGACCAATCATCTCATGTAAGGCAATGTGTGTTATCATAAATGCTCCGGCACTCGGTAAAAAATCAATCATACCTTCATTATATTCAGGCAGATACATTGTCGGCGCGGGAATAACTTTAAAACCTGTCTTTTGAAAAATAGAAAGTGATCTAGGCATATGCCATGCATGTGTCACCAATAAAATTCGTTTTATATCTTTTCCATCTAATATTTTTTTTGAAAATATGGCATTTTCTGCGGTTGTACTGCTTAAATTTTCCTGCCATACGTTTGTAATTCCATAATCCTTTTTTAAAGTATCAGCCATCACCTTCGCAAGGCTATCACCTTGGTGATCGATAACATAACCCCCTGTAACCAAAATCGGCAAACCGGTCATACGATGTAAGTATACGCCATAACGCAAGCGTATCAATGTACTTTCATCAACAGTATCATGACCATATTCAGGTGAATTTAAGTATCGCCCCGAAGACAAGACAACAATTACTCCCGCACCTGAGTTTACAATTTTATCTTTGTTCAATGCCGGAATGTTTTGTAGCTGATGAATTAACTTATGTGAAATATATGGCGTAGAAAACAAATAAAAAAATACTAGAGTTGCGCCGAGCATAATTTTTGCCAATACAGGGCGAAACCATAACAGTGAGATCCCCATGATCATAAAAATCAAAATTATCCCGGGAGGCAGTAAAATACTTTTAAAAATATAATTTATAATTAAACTCACTTTCTGATTAATTTTTTTATTGAGTTACATCATCAAGTATATTCTTTATATAACAAGAGATTATGCAAACAAGAGGGATTACAGACCACTGAATATAAGTGACACGTTGTTTCAAAATTAAAAATTTACCGTATTGAATATTACTATCATGAAAATTAGCATAAACGAAATTTTTTCAATTGGATGGCATAGCGGCTTGATTGATTTTAAAAATCAATCAAGTGATTTTTCTATTGAGTATAAAAGTATCACCGCCGACAGCAGAAAAGCGGTTTTCGGAAGTATCTTTTTTGCTTTTGACGGTATTCAACATCCAGGGAAAAACTATATTCCTGATGCCCTGAAAAATCAAATTTCTGCTGTTTTTGTCGATCAAAAATATGAATCTGAATTAAATGAAATTGAAAAAAACTGTAATGTCCCTTTTTTTTATTCGGATAATTTTAAAGAAATGGCTGCAAAAACAATTTCCTTGCTTTATCAAAATCCATCTTCAAGAATAAAATGTATCGGGATTACGGGTACCAATGGAAAAACTACCATCGCCTGGGCAATTTACAGTATTTTAAAAAAGCTCAATAAAAGACCAGGTTATATTGGTACAATTGGAATTGAACTACCCGACGAATCGATATTGACCTCCTTAACCACTCCCCCTGTTGATGAAATGCATCGATTACTCCATCTAGCTAATTTGCAGCATGGAGATTTTATGGTTACCGAAGCTTCTTCACATGGTTTATCACAGGGTCGACTTGCCGGCATAAGTTGGGACATTGTCATGTTTACCAATCTTACCGAAGATCACCGCGATTACCATAAAACGATGGATGACTATTATTTGGCAAAAAAAATACTTTTTAAGAACTGGGCCGATAACTATAAAAATTCAAACGGAGCTGCGATTATAAATACTGATGATGATTATGGAAATCAACTTTTTAAATGGCTTAAAACTTCGTATCCCGAACTAACGACCATCAGTGTCGGGAAAAAAAGCGCTATGGTAAAAATTATTTCGATTTCACCATCATGGAAAGGCTATCATACGCAAATTGAATTTAACGGAAATACATATATTTTACGCAGTAAGTGTATTGGCTCTTTTAATATCTACAATTTAACCATGGCTTTTATCGGTCTTGTGCAACTGGGATTTCACAGCGATGAAGTCTTACACCATATGGAAAATTTCACTGGAGCTCCCGGGCGCATGGAAATGTATCATAAAATTAATGGCGGGATGATACTTGTCGACTATGCTCATACCCCTGATGCTTTGAAAAAATCACTTGAAACGTTAAAAGAATTACAACCTGAAAAACTTGTTGTAGTCTTTGGATGCGGGGGAGACAGGGATCGCGAGAAGAGAAGTCAAATGGGAAAAATTGCTGATGAAAACGCTGATTTTACAATCCTCACCAATGATAACCCCCGTACAGAAAAACCTGAAATGATTATTGATCAGATAAAATCAGGAATAAGCAAAAATAATTATAAAGTCATTTTTGATCGGCGGCAAGCTATCGAAGAAGCCATTTATAATTTACAATCTAACGAGGTTCTTTTAATTGCTGGCAAAGGGCATGAAGATTATCAAATACTCCCTGAAGGTAAAATCAAGTTCAGCGACAGCGAAGTTGTCAGAGAAACCATATGCAAAATTTAAATATTAATATTGTCGATCTTCTGGATGACAAAACAACATTGCACAAACTTCCTCAAGAATCCGTAATTAAATCTCTTTGTGTTGATTCGCGAAAGCTGCAAAAAGGCGACTGGTTTATTTGCCTCAAAGGTGAAACTTTTAACGGACATGATTTTATAGAATCTGTGCTTGCATCAGGAGCTGCGGGAATTATATATGATCAGGAGGATGTTAATGTACCTGGTCTAAAAGTTACCGACACAACAAAATTTCTGGGTAAGCTGGCAACACACTGGCGAAACATCATTAACCCTGTTGTAATTGCCATAACAGGTAGCAATGGAAAAACTTCAGTAAAAGAACTGATTTCGTTTTTACTTGAAAAATACGCCACGGGAAAAGTCTGTCAATCCGCCGGAAACTTTAACAATCAATTCGGTGTTCCTTATACTTTGCTGTCGCTTAAGCCGGAACACAGATTTCTCGTTGTTGAGGTTGGAACCAATCACCCCGGAGAGATCGCCCCTCTTTCCATTTTAGCCCTGCCCGATTATGCCGTAATAACTTCTGTTTCACCGGGGCATATTGGAAATTTTGGTTCACTGGAAAGTATCGTTGAAGAAAAAAGCGATATCATTACAGGGATGAAATCCTCCGGAGTTTTCATTACAAATTTTGAATTATCAAAAAATTTACAGATTTTAAAAAAAATCAATGACCATAAAATACTGATCAAATCGCCGGATAAAACACTCACCCTTTTACATCATAACGAAACCGGAATAAATTTTTTATTTGATGGCGAAACATACCATTATCCCGTATGTGGGCTTCATCAATTTCAAAATTTATTATTGGCATACACCGTTTTATCTGAAATCATAAAAGAAAAAGAGCAAATTAAAAAAGCTTTGAAGGAATTGGTAAATTATCGAGCCGTAAAGGGACGACTTCAAAAAACAGATGCCATAATGTATAATGTGTGGGACGATACATATAACGCAAACCCAGCTTCATACAAAGAAGCTATTGACTTTATTTCTCAAATTTCAAAAAACTCTGAATCTAACGCCTTTGGCGCTTTTGGAATGATGGGGGAACTAGGCAATTTTTCCGAAAAAGCTCATGAGGAATTGGGGAAATTAACTGTTGATTATGGCTTTTCAGCGGTTTTTTTCAGCTCAAATGAAGAAAAAATCAGAAATGCTTTTTTGCGAGGTCGACAAGAAATTAAACAAGCTTCATTAACCTCAGAAAAACCAGAAACCCTCGTTGCCGCAAATACCGACCAGGATATTCTCTACGGTAATAAATACTTGTTATCTAAAATGAAAAATGGAGATCATTTACTCGTGAAAGGATCCAGATCAACCCATATGGAGCGAATTTTAAAATTGTTTTAAATATCGAATGAGAACCCTTCAGGAATCATAATCATGTTTTTAAATAATTTCCTGGCGGACTTTTCCATATCTTGAAGAAAAGTATCGGTATGCATCGGATCATGATGAATCATATGCACATGCTTGATATTTGCTTTGATCGCAATCTCAGCGGCAACTTCATATGTTGAATGCCCCCAACCAATTTTTGATGCAGTATATTCTTCAGGTGTGTATTGGCAATCATAGGCCATTACATCTGCATTCATTGCAAATTTTACCAGTTCCTCTGTCATAGCATCACTATGCTCGATATCTGTACAATAAACGTAACTTTTTTTATTATAATTAAATCGAAAACCAAGAGCATCATTTGGATGCCTGAGTCGTTTACAATGAATTTCAAAAGACCCTGGGTTTATTATTACTTCAGGTTTTAACTCATGAAAATTTAAATTTGAAGGTAAATCTTTTATTCTAACGGGAAAATACATGAAATTTTGCTGCATAGACAATACATTTTCAATTGTCCATGTCTCATTTCTATTATTGGCTGGAATTACTTTTGTTTCGCCATATATATCAAATTTATTACTGGGCATGTATATTGGTACAAAAAAAGGAAATCCCTGAATATGATCCCAGTGAGTGTGCGTAAATAAAATATGAGCATGGCCGCCTTCTTTGGGGAATATCTTTAAAAGATCAAGCCCAAGATTACGTATGCCGGTTCCTGAATCAATGATTATATGCTGTCCGTCAATTTTAATGTATACACATGTGGTGTTTCCGCCATATTTGTCATACTGCATTCCTGGAGTGGGAGTTGACCCTCTTACACCATAATATTTAATATGAATCGGCATTTTTTTATCTTGATAAATATTTTACAAAATTATCAGTTATTTATCGGATTTTCCCAGTCTATTCATGATAGAATTTTCATGACGTATATCAATTCCCTCAGTAGCAAAAACGACATTTTCAGAAATATTTGTTGTATGATCTGCAATTCGTTCAAGAGCTTTTGCCGCGAAGGCTATACCAATGGAATTTGAATATTTTTTTTGTATAGAATATTCCAGCTTATCGACTTCATCATCTTTTAAAATGATCTCCTGAGCTAAAGCGCTGTTTTGGTTTAGCAATGCATTTACAGCATCCTTAACCATTTCATAAACTTTATCTGCCAGAATTTTTAAATCTTCCGGAATTGGAGGCTCAAGTGTCTTTAACTCCTTGGCAACATTTTTACATTCATCCCCGATTCTTTCTAGGTCAGAGTTTAACTTGACAACGGAAAAAACAAATCGCAAATCAGACGCCATCGGATTGATTAATGCAAGAAGGGCAACGGCCTGCTGATCAATTTTTTTTTCAAGATCATCAATATGACGATCCTGTTGAAATACAAACTCAAGCGTTTCAAAATTTTCTTTTTTAATACATGTACGAATTGTATCAACTATACTAATTACAATATCTGTCATTTCTTCAAGAGTTTTTCTTAGTTCTAAAACAGACTTTTCTACTTTTAACATTAACCAAATCTCCCTGTTATATATTTTTCCGTTAACTTGTTTTCGGGTGTCGTAAATATTTTATTTGTTGGATTTACTTCAACAAGTTCACCCAGATAAAAAAAAGAAGTGATATCCGATATTCTGGCGGCCTGTTGCATATTATGCGTAACAATCACTACCGTATAACTTTCTTTTAACTCTAAAATCAATTCTTCAATAACCTGTGTACTGATAGGGTCAAGCGCGCTTGTAGGTTCATCCATTAAAATAACGTCCGGATGGGTTGCAATTGTCCGCGCAATGCACAATCGTTGCGCCTGTCCTCCTGAAAGTGACATGGCAGAATCTTGTAATCTGTTTTCCACTTCTTTCCAGAGTCCGACTCTTTTAAGTGAGTTTTCTACGATATTATTGATTTTTTCCTTATCTTTTATTCCCGCAATTCGAATACCATAGGCAACGTTGTCAAAGATTGACTTTGGAAACGGATTTGGCTTTTGAAATACCATACCCACTTTTCTGCGAAGCTGCGTAACATCCTGTTTTCTGTCATAGATATTTTCATTATCTACTGTAATTTGTCCGGTTATTTTAATATTTGAAATCAAATCGTTCATTCGATTTAAACACTTTAATAAAGAAGATTTACCGCAGCCTGAAGGTCCTATAAATGCTGTTATTTGATTTGCGGGTATTTGAATGTTAATTTTTTTCAGAGCATGATTATTACCATAAAAAAGATCCAGGTTTTCAACACTTAGTTTTATTTGTTCTACATTTATTTTATTATTTATAGACATCTTATTTATGAACTCCAAGTTTTTTTGAAATTTTATCTCTAATGAGTATAGCCAGTAAATTTAAAATAAGTACAACGGAGATTAAAACAAAAGTTACGCCATATTTTTGTTCATCGCTTACTCCGACGACCTGTGTGCTTATGGCAAATAAATGGTATGATAGCAGCATGGTTTTATCAAAAACACTCGAAGGCAGCGAAGGAAGATAATAGGCGGCTGCCGTAAACAAAATCGGAGCAGTCTCGCCGGCAACACGAGCAGTTGCAAGAATAATTCCCGTTAAAATTCCCGGCGTTGCGGTAGGAAGTATCACCTTTACAACTGTTTGCAAGCGGCTTGCTCCAAGGGCGTAGCTTGCCTCGCGAATATTTTCTGACACAGCCTGTAATGACTGATAGGATACCGTTATAATAAGCGGTAATATTAAAACACCCATTGTCAGTGCGCCTGCTAAAATGGATATGCCAATTTTTAAGAGTAAAACAAAAATTCCAAGGCCAAAAAGTCCGTAAACCACCGATGGAATTCCCGCTAGATTAACTATAGTTAATTCAAGCAAGTAAAACAACTTGCCTTTTTTTGTATATTCGGACATATAGGTTGCCGACATAACACCAATGGGAACCGCAATGAGCATGGTTATAAAAGTTAAAAAAATAGTCCCGTATATCGGCGCAAAAATCCCTCCAGTTTCCATTGATGATGAAACTGTAAACAAGAATTCATAGTTTATACGCGAGATACCTTTGCTAAATATAAATAATATCATCGCAATAATCGGAAGTATTGTTGATACACATAAAAAACCAATGATGGTATATCCGATAAGATTGTATATTTTTGTTTTAACCATTTTTCTTTTTTGAATTTTTTATGCGATTGATTATATATGCGCTGAGCATATTTACTCCAAGAGTAATAAAAAACAACAATATACCAAGCATAAAAAGTGCATGATAATGCTGATCTCCAAATATAACTTCACCCATTTCTGACGCAATGGTTCCGGTTATGGTTCGAACAGGCGAAAAAATATTAGCCGTAATTTTAGCAGCGCCGCCTGCCACCATCATGACCGTCATAGTCTCTCCAATAGCCCGCCCGATTCCAAGCATAATACCGGCTACAATTCCAGAATTCGCGGCAGGAAGGGTGACCCTGATCATCGTCTGTAATTTTGAAGCGCCCAGGGCAAGAGATGCGTATTTTAAATTCACGGGAACCGCCTGTAAAGCTTCTTCAGAAACGGATGTAATTGTCGGAATAGACATAAAAGCCAGCATAATAGCCGCTGTAAAAGCGTTTAAACCGGAAGCAACGTGAAAGTAATGCTCGAGAAACGGCCCAACCAGAACAATACCAAAAAAGCCAAAAACTACAGATGGAATAGATGCCAAAATTTCAATAATTAATTTTAAAGCAGTCCTTATGCGCAATGTAGATATTTCTGACATAAAAAGAGCTGTTGCAATAGAAAGCGGCAAGGCAAGTAATGTCGCAAGAACTGTTATCAGCACACTTCCAAAGATCAAAGGTAAAACGCCAT
>JAOUFY010000121.1 GCA_029857955.1 Spirochaetia bacterium | reverse complement strand
ATCTTGTCAGTATTGAAGTTGAAAGAGCTAGTGAACCTACTGAGTATTGGGTTAATGTAATTTATCTTATTGAAATGTTATAGTGAGGATTTATGAAAAACAAGCAGCAAGAGATTTTAATTTTCGGTGAAAAAATGGTTGGGTTTGGGGTTGGTAGAGATTCTTTCGGTGACCTTTGCGTTTCTTTTTCCAGATTACCGGAGCCTTGTCCTGGAATTGTCAAAGAAGAAGATTTGATCGGTAATGAAGTCGTGTCTTTTGTTTTCCGCGACAAGGAAGGGTTGAATATATTAATTAATATACTGAAAAAGTGCCGTAAATTTGTGAATAAGCAGAAAATTATAGCCTATGACTTGAAATTCGAGGTTAAATCAGATGAGTGAAAAAGTACCTGATTTAGGCTACAGCGACCCGGTTAAAACCAGTTACGTTTGTGAAAATCCTAAATTTGCCAGCCCTTATTATCATAAAATTGGGTTGTTCAAAGGTGAACATTTTGGAAAACCGTGGGACAGAGACCCGCAAGGCATTCCAGGATTTTTAGTCAATAAAATTTGTGTCGGCTGCGGTAAAGAATTTGGTCGTTTTTTTGTGCTTGACAAGCATGAATATATTATGCACGAGATCAAAAAAGATTCAACACAAATAATGGTTGCACAAGATGAAAAACAGGCGTAGGATTTGGGGTCTAGACGTGAATCTAGACCCCGTGCAACAGATAGAGAAGCTATGCCGTTGCAGTGGAATGCCAATAATTCCACAAAATCTATCTATTGTCAAGGTCTTATTCCCAAAAGTTATAAAAAATAGCTTTTTTATGTCTAGCGTAAAAAGACAACGTATGTCTAGCGTGGTGAGGAGCCTCAACCTGTTAGCGGTTGGGGAGTCGGTCGATCAAGAAGCCGCCGTCACCCGACAAAGGTACAGGCCTAACGTCGATAAGCCAGAGAAGCAAAGCGCCCCTGTAGCAAATTTCGTAATGCTAGCGAAGGATTCTTTTTGTTTAAAATCTTTAAAAGCAGGTTTAAAAATGTTTGTTTATTTTATTCAGTGTGGCAAAAAAGGCCCTATAAAGGTAGGGGTAGCAAATAATGTTGATGAAAGGCTTAGCACTTTGCAAACTGGTTGCCCAATTAAACTGATTTTTATACATAAATTTAATGTTGATGGTAATGATATGCAGGCATACAATATTGAATCACATATTCATAAAATCCTTAAAAAGCAAAGAATTTACGGCGAATGGTTTTTTCTTAGATGGTATGTAGATCAGATATTAAAAACCGATCAATTCAATGTTAAAGAAATATTTTCATTCAATCGAGTACAAAAGTATTTATTTGAATCGTTTGGGAGTAGCATGGGGAAGCACAAGATAATGGCTAAGACTATATGGCATTAAATTGTCCATGGCTGTTACCAAGGCTCATTAGTCGTTTATGTCTGATAAAAAATATGGTTTATTATGTCAAAAAATTTTGAAAATTGGCCAGCAGAACAATGGAGTCTATATCCTCACCCTGGAAACCGGGGGAATAAGATCAAGACTATTGCAAAACTTGAGAAGTTACCGAAAGGTAAACGGATTGATTTTGAATCAAAATTGGCGCAATTGAAGGCTTATTGTAAACAAGAAAAAAGCTGGTATCACGCGCCCATGATGCAGACATTTATGAACAATTGGGAGGGTTTGGAATATGATATTAAGACGAAGACTCAACACGTTGAACAAAGATGTACGCTCAAGGAATACGTAAAGCCGCCTGAGAGAGTAGAAACAAATGAAGAGTATTTTGCAAAGATGAGAGCTAAAGGTTTTTTATCGTGAGCGAATACTACATTGTAGAGCGTAAAAACAAAAATAATCAGATCGAATGGGTGGTTATGAGAGGCAACTGCATCAGTAATGAATGGATTCATAAGACCAGGGAAAGCGCGGAAAAATATAAACTTGAGTTAGAGATATTGTTTGGAGGTTGGAAATCAGATGATACAAGACCATGATCTAAGTAAAATACCATCCGACATAGTGGGATCACTAAAAAATACATTGATGGAAAAAATCAGGTTTATTTTCAAAATCCGCCCGTCGATGGTAATGGATAAAGAGGATGTTTGCATTTACCTGTGGGAAGATTATCGAATAAAGCCAAAGCCATCTACTGTAACGGATCGAATGGTGGTGTTATGTAGAGAGGGTCATATCCTCAGGGTTGGGGTTGGAGAATACATGCTTAATTTGAATTATAAGCAAAAGCGTTATTCACGGGAGGCACTATGCAAGAGTCAATGAACTTTGAAACTCCACTGCATCACAGCGGAGACCCGCAGACATCAAGGCTTGCGGCCAAGAAACAAAAAGAAACAGGTCAGTTATCTGGTGATAGGTTAAATGTTCTGATTGAATTGGTTAAGTATCCTTTATCCACGGGTGCCGAAATTGGTTTTGGGTTGCACGATGGATCGAAAAGAAATTGCCATCAGATGGCGATGATGTCAAGAAAGAGGTTAGGAGAGCTTGTAAAAGGAGGTTATGCGATTGCAAGAGGTTCTCGGCCTTGCAGTGTTTATTCTGATCCAGCTTCGACTTACGAGGCGACTGAAGCCGGGAAACGGCTAGTGAGGGTGTAATTATGACAGACTACGAGCGTGTTATGTTTTTATTGTTTGCTATAACTGTGATAGCGATTGTGTATAATTTTTGCAATGGGTGAGATTATGAGTAATTTAAACGATTTAGGTAAAGAAATTATATCAATCAATAAAGAAAACGGCTGGAATGTTGTTCAACCACATGACTGGCATCTTAGCGAGCATAAGATACCGGCCATATTGGCTTTGATAACTTCGGAAACTTCAGAAGCATTAGAAGCATTCAGAAAGAATGATATAGAGAATTTTTCCGAGGAATGCGCTGATCAAATTATTCGAGTTCTTGATTTAACAGCAGGGTTGGGAATTGATATTGATAAAGCTGTCAGAAGCAAGCTGGAAAAGAACAAGCAGCGTGGGTATAGGCACGGTGGGAAGAGGGTTTAATGACCACCATCACTCG
>JAOUFY010000120.1 GCA_029857955.1 Spirochaetia bacterium | reverse complement strand
CAGTACATCCCAATCTTTATTTTTATAAAGTCTCGCCATAGGCGTGTTTTTAAGTTTCCCTCCGCCATCGCTTAATCTTTTACCAATCCCGTAAGGCGGATCAACAATCGCCAAATCAAAATACTTATCAGGAACCGTTTTCATGTATTCCATGCAATCAATATTTTTAAAATCTATCGACATATTTTATTAGTAATGAGCGTTTTTTGAATGATTTTTTGAGCAAAAAACATACAATTCAAGCTTTAATTGCCTATTTATTAAACAAATTTAACCTAAATATGGCTATTCTTTAGCCGCTTTCGTGAAATTCGCTCTGTAATTCGATTTAAGCGATTCTCTTTTCAGAGATATCAGCGCTTGTCCTGAGCCGGAATCTCTTTAACCCATCAAAATAAACAAGCCTCTGGGTGCCGTCCTACAGCGTGTAGTCCATGTCCTACACAATTATCAGCCGTTTACCTACAAATATCAACTTACTATCTTGTGCTAGTACATCTATACTTATCACAACAAAGCAAAAAATCAACTACAAAACGAGGAGAATAAAATGAATGTCTTTATAAATCACGAAACTGGAAAACTTGACAAGGGGTATTTGAGAATATGCGCGGTGTACAAATTACTAATCGAACATAAAAAAATATCTAAATATAGAGCTATCGAATTAATCGAACAAAGAAACCGCATAAACGCTAAGCAATTGGTTGAAATTTGGCTCAGAAAACCAATAACCAAATTTGATTTTCAATAAGAAGACCACGATATGAGCAGTAATCAACTCAAACAAATCCGCAAAGATAAAGGCTGGTCTCAAGAGAGACTGGCCTTTGAGCTGGGAATCACAACAAGCCTTGTGCAAAAAATCGAACAAGGTAAGAGGCCGATCACAGAACAAACTCGGCAGAGAATCAAAAAAATAGAAAATTAAAACTCGTCACAGATTTTGACACTGTGAAAAACCTGCATAACTCTCTTATACTCTTCTTCAGACACCTTTCGGGTCTCGTTTTCTTTGATGTCGCGTTCAAACTTGCGAGCATCTTCGCCCAGCAATATTGGTGTTTCTTCAATCTGACGTGCCATAAATTTACTATTTTGACCATTCCGAGTGCTTTTTATTCTTTTCCCAAGACCTCATGCCGCCGAGACCTAAAAGTCCGGTCAATAATGTTATCAAGTAATCTGTGTCGATTTTTGGCGGTACCGGAAAGTTTGTTATGTCAACTGCAAACAGCCAGGCTAGTAACTGTAACAACCACGTCAACAATGACGTAAAAACAGGATAAAATAACCCAAATATACAAATCCATCCGGCTGCGGGTCTCCACCAAGATTGAAATCGTGAATTGCTCTTTGCATCTTCAGCATTTACCGAAATTTGCGCGAGCGATATTTTTAGCTCAGCATCTAATTCTGCAAGTTCGCCTGCTTGTTGAGCTTCAAACAATCTAACTTTTGCCTTTTCGGCTTCGTCCTTGTCCGGCCATATCTTGTCAATTATTTTCCCGATAAACGGCAACGGCAAACTCATTCCTTTAATTCCTCTAAAATTTGCTCACGACTGAGTAATACCCCGCCCTGCTCGATATACTGCCTGCGCAATTCTCTCAGGCGAGCCATCATCTTTTTACGATCATCTTTATTCACTGAATTTCACCAAGAATCGTTATGATTAAGCGAGTAGTGATTCGCATCATTGCGACCAGGCTCACCGCCCCATTCACAAAGAGGATGCAATTTTTTCCAGAACTTTCCAAGTTCTTCGTGAGCTTCTGCGCCGAGCAACACTCCATCACTGATAAGATTAATATCAATCGCAAGCCTAAGCTTGTGATTACTGTTAGCGCCCGAGTAACTTTGTTTTACCCCGTACTCGCCGTGGACGCGCGGGTCTCTGAAAGCATCACCTTCCGTAACAAACCAGCCATTCTTCTCTGCCAAGTTGACAGCAAAATCCAATAATTTTGGCAGTAAGCGAACAAATAAATGCTGTTTCTCAATTAGTTTCATAAATTTATAATTTTTAAAGCAGAAGCCCCGAAGGGCTTCGCGCTCATCCACCGAAGCAGATGAGGGGATTTCGTCATTTGCATATTCAGATTTTTTTTGAAATACTAATTGTGCCAGAAGAAGTGGCAGGAGTTGTTTCGATCGGCCAGTACCATGTCGGATTTTCAGTTACAACTGGAGCAGTATATTGATACTTATCACCACAGAATAATCTATGCAGATCGCTATACAGCTTATGAGCCTCCACAGAACTCAATTCTACTGTTTGCCCATTATCTTTTTTAAAGACTAATTTTTCTAATTTCATAAGAATTTTTTAACCCATCTTCTAGCAGATTTCATCCCCTTGCGTATTTCTTCGTCTCGACTGTACTCCGATATAATATCGTCTATATCTTCGTGTACAGGGCTGAATCTATAATCGGTTACTACTACTTGATAAACACGCCCAAGAATCAAAGTTTCTGGTAGATAAATTTCAGCCATACAATTTTTTATACTCATCAACAGCTTCAGCTATCTCTTGCTTCATGTTCTTAATCCTGTTCTGGCCTTGTTTTGTTAGTGGTTTTTCTTCAAACCAATTCTTCAATTCTTGATCCGTGAGCGGCTTGAGTCCGTTGGTTACGTATTTTCTACTCATATTTCCCGATATTAAATATACACAATGTCGTAAACGTGTATAGTTTTCGATGTTAAATAACCGCCGCCCCTTTGCTTCAGGGACTTACGCGGGGTCTGTTGGGCAAGGCGTAGATACTGATCCATACCAGTCACCTGGCATAGGCGGGTATTCTTTCATAAATTCACGTTGGCGCTTTGCTTCGGCGCTAGACAAAATGTCACTAGACCGCGTTCTATAAATTCCAGCGCCTTTTTTACTTTTCAGTTTAGCAACCATGGCAATATATCCTCTGTTCTTGTAATTAAAAACCCACCAAGGTTGCGCTTTGTATAGAGGCGTGGCGGGTGTGTTGACATCCTAAAAAACCCCGCTTTTTACGGCGGGGAATATCACGAGGAGATTATTGTAAGCCTGCGATCC
>JAOUFY010000016.1 GCA_029857955.1 Spirochaetia bacterium | reverse complement strand
TTTTTTTTTAAATGTTAAGGCAAGCAGCAATTCAAAAATATAATAGTATAATCTCATATATGAAACAGCGAATTACAAATCTAAGTAACTTTTAACAGGTTGCATTGTCAAGATCAATTTAGAATTTAAATATAAACTCCGATTTACGACATTTTAGTAAAGCAAAATCTTTCAATACAATTTCAATTCAAGTGGAACTGCGGGAAGATTTTTTAATATTTTTTTATAAAGGGAACTCTTGGGGGAGAGAATAATCCAGGCTGTAAGAAAAATTAACTTTAGGTCAAGAATCATAGACTGATTTTTTTTATACCATATTTCCAATTCTCCTTTATATGGAGCAATCACATTGTTGTAAAAATCGTCATAGGGACGTCCACTTTCATGGAGTATGGTCTCTTCATCTCGAAACACGATCGAACCAATGCCAGTTAAACCAGGGGTCAAAGTTATGATCTCCTTTTTAACATGTTCCGGAAAAACCTCAAAATGCTTCACAGCTTGAGGCCGAGGCCCGACAATACTCATTTCGCCTTTAATAATGTTGATCAACTGAGGCAGCTCATTGATCTTTGTTTTTCTTAAAAATTTTCCAAAAGGAAGAATTCGCGGATCGTTTTTTTGAGTGAGAAGTCCGCCTCCGACATTTGGACTATTTTTTACCATGGTCGCAAATTTCATTAGTCCAAAGTTTTTGCCGCTTTTTCCTACTCGCTGCTGGAGATAAAAAACCTCCCCTTCGCCTGTAAAACGAAGTATCAGCATCACCGGGATCATTAACGGCAATATCAACGTAAATGCCATTATCGAAAGAATTAAATCAAGTAATCGTTTCATTACATTTTCTCATCAAGATATTTACCTTTTTCTTCGTGCTCAAATTCAGGTAAAATATCCTGAAAAAGTTTTACAATATCCTTTTTTTTCCACGAACCTCTTTTTTGCAAATTATCAATAGACTCTACGAAATGATTTAGCTTGTCAAGATCAATATTGAGACGACTTTTTACAATTCCAAAATCAAGAAATTGCTTCATATCCAATTCCTCATTTTCCATGTAAAATTCTTCAAAATCTTTTTCTCCGGTCGTATCACTTTTAAAAAAATAAACCGGCCACTTACGAACCTTTTCAAGCTCATTTACTCTTTCGCGAGCCTCGTCTTCAGTTTTACATTCACATGGCTCATATCCAAGAAAGTTTAAATACTTGATTGCGATGTCCGAAAATGTAATTAAGTGCAACTTGTCGCTGAGTTTAGGGAAAAATATATCTCGGTTTTCACCCAACAGGGTAGAGGCAAGACATAGCTCACCCGATTCTTCAGGAGTTACGAAATATCGTTTTACATCATTCGGCGCGGCTATCGGTTGACGCTTTAAAATTCTCTGGTTAAATCCATGTAAAAGACTTCCATCGGAAAAAGCTACATTTGCAAAACGTGCGGTTGAAATGGCAATTTCCTGGCTATCTCTCATCAAAAAGTGTTCCATGATCCGTTTAGAAGCTCCCATCATATTGACCGGATTTGCGGCTTTATCTGTTGAAACTGCAAAATACTTTTTTGACTTATTATTTATGGCCAACCGAGCAGTTTTCATCGTATTAAAGATATTTACCTGAATCATACGCATCAGCGTATATGGATCTTTTTCACTTCTTACATGTTTTAGTGCGGATAAATTTAAAATATAATCGTACGGTCCATGATCTTTGACAAAAGCGTCAAACTCAATAGATGCTGCATCTAACGGAAGAGCTAGAAACTCGCCTTTGATATACCCATACGAACTTCGTACGTCGCGAACCAATTCAACGAGATTATTCTCGCTGATATCTACCACATGAAGAGCCAAAGGTTCCCTTTTGAAAATTTCCTTAACGACAGCCTGGCCAATAGAACCAGCTCCACCAATAACCAGGAATCTACCTTCAGATACCTTTTGAGACAATTCACGTTCATGAGATTGAATATCTCTTAAAAATAATTTCTCATCTCTGCCTATTAATTTTAATATATCCATAATTTTATCTAAAAAAGTTTGCAACGCTATGACAGACTAATTCGACCTGCTCCTGGGTCATGGTCGGGTAAAGTGGTAAAGTAACAACTCTTGCGGATATCTCGTCAGAAACTGGCGTGGGTTCTTTTATAATATTTTTGTAATATGTAAATTCTCTGTATGCCGGATAATGAATACTTGTCTGTACCTGAGCCTGCTTCATATGCCCGATAAACGCCAATCTGTCAGTTTCTGCAGGCAAGAGTACCGGGAATATATGGTATGAAAACGTAGTGTTTTCGGGAATATCCTGAAAAGGTATTTGGAGAGGAGTTCCTTTCAAAAGTTGTTGATAACGCTGGACAAGTTTTTTCCTTTTTAAATTATTTTCGTTGAGCTTTGCAAGTTGAATCTGACCAAGTGCCGCACGAAACTCATCCATTCGATAATTTAACCCGGGTTGAAGAACGTCATAAGAAATTGCCCTGCCTTCATGACGGTCAAAACTCAGAGTCGACATACCATGAGAGCGAAGAAAGCGACCTTTGTCAAACACATTGGGATCAGCCGCAACAAACATTCCGCCTTCCCCGACGGCTAGATTTTTATTGGCAAAAAAACTAAAGGCTGAAACATCACCCCAGGTACCGCACATTTTTCCATTTCGCGACCCGCCAATCGCATGTGCCACATCTTCAATGATTAAAATATTATTTTCTCTGGCAATCTCGATTATCTTCGGATCAAAAGGATGACCCGCGAAGTGCAACGCTATGATAGCTTTTGTTTTTTTCGTGATTTTTCTTTTCATATCAACCACTGAAATATTCCAGTCATCAAGAGACGCGGCGTCAATTGAAACCGGCGTAGCGCCGACCATCATCACAACATTTAAGTCGGCGATAAACGTAGATGCAGGTACCATCACCTCGTCGCCGGGACCTATACCAAGAGCAAGCAAAGCCATATGAAGACCTGCCGTACAACTGGAAACTGCCAGACTGGAAACGCCACCACCCAGGTATTTAGAAAATTCCTCTTCAAATGTTTTTGTCTTCTCTCCCATGGTAATCCAGCCGGAGTCAAGAACATCCATCAATGCCTGCTTTTCAGCTTCGCCATAATCGAGTTTAAATAGTTGTACTTTCCACATGTATTTGCCTTTTAGTTAGTAAATTTCATCAAGATTATTTCTTACAAAATCAAGCGTTTTATCAATGTACTTCGTATCTGTTGGCAGATTTACAGCGCATTTGGCGACTTCCACGGCAACAGGAAAATTCTTCATCTTGTAATTCCAAATTACAAGATCAGATTCTCTTGCCGGATGTAATGGCGATGTAAACCAGTCGCCTAACGATATTCGATTTTTCTCCGCTAATTTAATGAAATTTTCTCGATTTTTTACTAAAATTGTATACTTTAAAAAACTGTGATTTTTATTCCATATTTCATGTACATAAATTTTTTTATTTTCTTTAAGTAACAAGGTATATTTATCCGAATTTTTTTTCCGAAGATCCTGGAGTTCATCAAATCTCGCTAAAGTCGATAACCCTTCATTAACCTGAGTCATAGATATGCCTTTTAAATAATCGTAAGGCATCAAATTTCCGCTAATTTCACCGCCTGAAGATGAACCAAGAATTAAATTTTTTTTACTTAGCCAGCGATAGGTGTAAATCATTGGCCAGTATAGCAAATCACTTAAAATATATCTTTTTGTAAAAAGCAATACTTTCAGAACCAATTGATCCATAAAAGATGGTACAATTAATTGTTTTTTTATTTCGTACATTCCATCGAGCAAAACCGGATTTGTTATTAAGGCAAACCCTCCGATACCAGTAGAAAAAGGTTTATTCCATTGTGTTGAATAAAAAGCCGCATCACAATAGCTACCATTTGGTTTTCCATTATAGCTACCCCCAAAACCATGGGTGCAGTCTTCTATGGTATAGAGTTTATACTTTTTGGCAAGTTTAACAATTTTTTCAACATCCGTAGAAAGTCCATATGTATTTTGACAGATTATAACTTTCGTTTTTTTTGTTATTTTACCTTCAATTTGATTATAATCCATATTAAACGAACCTTTTTCTATGTCAACATATACCGGTTTTGCGCCAAGATACATTATGGCATTGGGAACAACAACACAGGTATAGCCAGGTAATATAACCTCATCACCTTTACCTACATTCATACTTTTTAAAATGGAATATAATGATACGCGTCCTTTCCAGTGAAGAAAAATATTTCCAGGATCTGCATTCAGGTAATTCGCTATTTTGACTTTATACGTTTCTATCCGATCATTCACCGGTATACTTCCTTTTTACAAATGCTGCAATTCCCGATAATGAACCAAATCCATATGAAAAATGTAATACGACAAAACTTGTAAGCAGCATAAGAATCCCCGTTTTTCGATTTTTATAATAAAGTGAAACCGAACGTACTAATATCACTATCAAGTATACTAAAAGGGAACAACAAGATATCAGAAGCAAGTATAAACTTATAAAACTTAATCCTGCAGGAATAATCAAAGACAAAATAAAAATGAGGGGAATAAAATGTCGTAAACTTAAAGACTTAAAATTTTTTGTATAATATACAGTCAAAATATTCCAAAACCCGTTAGCATAGTTGTTTTTGGCAAGAGCTGCAAAGGTTTCTCGCGCATAGTAGGTACTAATGATTTCAGGAATTAAAAAAATTGTGCCGCCACCCTGCTTGATTCGTTTGTTTAATTCAATATCCTGATTACGAACGAGTTTTTCATTATAGTAGCCATACTCTTCAAATGTCGACCGGCGGTAACATCCGAAGGGAACGGTATCAACTTCGGTAACATCCTGTGTACCGATGCGAAATAATGCATTTCCGACTCCAAACTTGTCGGTAAGAATAGTGCAAATTGACAAAGACTTTTTATTTTTATTGAGAGCTTCAATATTCCAAATACCGCCAACATTCTGCGCATTTAATTTTTTATGCCAATAAATAAGTTTGGAAATATAATCCACAGGGTATACAGCATGTGCATCCAACCGAATAATGTATTCGCCTTGCGAACTTTTTATTCCCAGGTTCATTGCAGCCGGAGCTGTCTTTTGAGGATTTAAAACCAATTTAATATTTTTATATTGATCTGTATAAGTTTGAATCAATTCCCTGGTTTTGTCAGAACTCATCCCATCAATAACAAATATCTCCATTTGTGAAAAGGGATAATCGCTATGAATTACCGAATCGAGGCATTTTGTAATATATTTTTCTTCATTCAAACAGGGAATGATCACAGAAACGATTACTTTATTTTTAACCAACAAAAATTCCTTAAATATTAAAAATTTGCATTTTTTCTACTCTACTTATAATCTTGCACATTAACTTAATAACCGGAATAGATACCAGAATCTCCTCAGACTACGTAAATCCTTTTTTATTAAAATATATAACGTATCGATAAATTTATTTTTTAATGATTATGATAACTTTAAACTTTGGAGTTGATCCGTTAAAAATCGCATATTAACATTTATATCCGCAAAATCTTGTATTAGTTTTCTGTTTACTTGCGCTGCTTTTCTTTTATTGACGATATCTTTCATGACATCCCCAAGGATTTGAGCAAAGATTTCGGGTTGATCCAGGGGAACCAGAGAAAGGTTATCTTCTAAAAGCCATTCTCGATTTTGTGGGATATCGGATAAAATTGGGTATAAACCACATGACATGGCTTCAAGCATGGAAATTGATGTTCCATCGGATCTCGACATCGACAGGTAAATGTCTGCAGATTGTAAAAACTGAACCAGTTTTTCATTGGTAACGCCTCCCAAAAAAAATAACTTCTTTCGAATTTCAGGAGTCAGTATTTCATCTGCATATTGTTTCACATCTTCAAGCAAAGGCCCCTTTGATGTAAAGATCATCTCGTATTCCAGACTACTGTTTTCTAACTTAGAAATTGAATCGATGATATATGCGTTATTATAAATTGGTAAAAAACCTCGTGTGCAAATTATTTTTATTTTACTGGATTTCTTTTTAGAAGGTTTAAATATTTCCGAATCCATTCCAATATAGCAAGGTACAATATTAGCGCTTGGACATACATCGCGAGTTTTTCCAGCAAGAAATTTCCCATTTACAAAAACAATTTCAGCATTCTTCAGCATTATACGTGTAGCTATTTTTTTAAAAAAATTCATTACCATAATATCGCTTCCGACAATATACACAACGTAGGGGTGAAAGCGCGACAGGTATGCCATTGTTCCATACCCGCCGCCATATAACGAAAATAAAACATCAGAGCCAAAATCTTTTAATAGTGTTCGCAATTTAAAAGGATATAGAATATACTTTAACTTTGATTTGACCCGAGAATGTATGATGTCAACTCGATCTACAGTTTGATATAACCGATCAACCTCAGTAATTTGAATCGAGTCATTTTTTTTTAAATACTGTTTAGCTCCGCCTGTTTCAAAATCGATTATTTGAACCTGGTTATTTAAACCGGAAAGCTTTTCCGCAATAAGGCGCGACCAGGGGCTGGCCAGTGACATCAGTATGGAAATTTTCATATCAGATCTTCCATTTCAAATTTCCAGGAATCATAAAGTGATTCCTCCAGAGTAATTTTTACTTCAAAGCCCAGTTTCTTGATTTTATCAGCATTCCCGTAAACTCTCGAAACATCATTATTTTTTTTAATATTTTTATCTTTTACTAACCGTATTCTCCCTTGAAAATACGACTGCAAAGTTTGTATAATATATTCAATTTTTATTGGCGTACCTGATGCAATGTTATAAATTTCGCCAGCATTACCTTGATTCATAAGTAGTATACAGCCTCGAATTACATCTCTCACATCTAAAAAATCCCGTTCTGCAGTTAAATCCCCCATCTTGACATCGCCAATGTTCCCCAAGTTTAAGGCTGCTCTGGATCTTTTTAAAAAAGCTCCAGCGACCGTTTCAAAACTCATTTCGGGACCGATAAGATTAAATGGTCTTGCGATCACTACCTGAAGATTCCATTTCTGAAAATAATCCTGGGCAATTGTTGACATATAGTATTTACTAACCCCATAAAAACCAACTGGTTTACAAAAATGAGATTCATCAATCGGATTCTCCCCTTCTTTTACACTGCCATATTCCGCCGCAGAACCGACAAAAAGTATTTTAGTATTCGGACATATTTGCTTTACAGATTCGAGTATATTGATAGCCCCCATACAATTCACCTGTAGCATGGCATCTTCCAAATTTTCCCGAATCCCCGGAATAATACCGGCCATATTGTACACATGAGTCGGCTTTATTTCTTCAATAACTGTCTTTACATCCTTGAATTTTGTGATATCAAGAGATATATATCGCTCTAAAGGAATTTTACCTGTATATTCCGATTTTTTACCCGTTCCAATAATTATCCGATTCTCTTCAAGTCTCAATAATCGCAAAAGATGGTTTCCAAGAAAACCAGATACTCCAATTATAAGAATTTTCATAGTAATTTTTTAACTCATGAAAGGAACATTTCAGGATTTGAGGTAAAGTCATCGCTAGCTTTCTGAAAATCATCGACCCTTCCAATGTCTTGCCAGTAACAATCTGTTGAATAACAAAAAACTGCCTTGTTATCCTCTTTCATCGTCATCATTAAATCTGGCATATCAAATTTTTCATTATCGGGAATATAAGAAACACTATTCCGCGATAAAATATTTATTCCCATACTAACCTGGTACATTATAGAAGGTTTTTCGTTGTACGAAATAAGTTTTCCTGAAGTATCCATATCCAATACTCCAAAATCAACAAAATGATTACGACGATTTGTTGCAATCGTGCCTGATGCCTGGTTTTTTACATGAAAATCAAAAAGGGCTCTATAATCAATGGTAGTAAGAAGGTCGCCATTCATGACAAGAAAATTATCATCAAGATTATTTACCAGCTTGATTGCCCCCGCGGTACCAAGCGGCTTATCCTCGATATAGTAGTCAATTTTTATTCCCCAGCGAGAACCGTCGCCAATAACCGCCATAAAAAGATGCGCCATATGGTTCAGGGTAAGTGCAATCCGCGTAAACCCAGTTGAAACAAGTTGTTGAATTACCACTTCAAGAATAGGTATATCACCTACAGGAAGTAATGGTTTTGGAATTGTCGCTGTAAAAGGTTTTAATCGCGTCCCTTTCCCACCGGCTAAAATTACTGCTAACATAGAATTTTCATTTTTATTTAATTATATTCATTCGTATAAATTTAATTTTTTATTAGCGAAAGAAAAGAGTAAACTGATTTGATTTTTATAGAAAATATATGTGAGTGTTTGGATATGCAAAAACATTTTCTTGCTTTTAATTTCATCCCTAATTTTTGATAGATCCTGCCCCTGGTATAAAAAAGATTAATCAACACTTTATGACGATCTGCCTTAGATAATTTTTTCCAGTGTTTAACAAAAACTGCTCTTCGACGTTTTAACTGACGTATAGACACTTCTGTGATGTTACCTCCACCTCTCCAGTAGGCACCAAGAATTTCCGGAATATATTTAAACTTTTCAGTAATCTCCGAAATTCTAAGCCAGAGATCAAAGTCTTCTACGGCGATTAATTGCTTATCCTCAGAAATGCCTGATACTTTTTTGATAAATTCTTTTCGGGCACACGAGCTTGAATTTGGAATTGCATTTTCATTTAAAAGTAGATCTTTAAAGACTGGACTTTTCAACTGTCTCCCTTTTCGCTTTGTTCGCATTTTATGATCATGAGCATCATAATCTATCAGGTCATGATAAATTACATCATATTCGTTTATATATTTTTTTACTTTTTCAAGTTTATCTGGATACCACCAATCATCCGAATCAAGTATACAAATCCAGTCGCCCATTGAATTTCGAATTCCTTCATTTCGCGAAGCAGCAATCACTCCATGGTTTCTAAAATTAATTAATCTAATCCTTGAATCTTTAAATTCGTTTACTACATCAATAGTATTATCCCCTGAATAATTATTTACTATAATTGCTTCCCAGTCGGTAAATGTCTGAGAAAGAAGTGAATCAAGACATTTTTTAATTAAATGTGCATGATTATAAGTCGCGATAATAACTGAAAATAAAGGCATCTAACTAACGTCTTTACCACACAACCCATGGCGCTTTTTTATTATCATAAAGTCCGTTTAAAAACTGGTAATCGCGATATGTATCCATTGGCTGCCAGAAGCCATTATGTTCATAAACCATGAGTTGCCCATCTTTAACCAGTTTTCTCATCGGCTCTTGTTCAAAAATCAGATTCTCACGATCATCCAGATAATCAAAAACTTTATAATTACACACAAAAAATCCACCAGATATACGTCCACCGCTGGCTTGAGGCTTTTCATTAAATTCACTTATAAGTCCGTTTGAATCGCTCATTATCTCGCCAAATCTGCCAGGAGGCCTTACCCCTGTGATGGTCATTATTTTACCGTGAGCTTTATGGAATTTAACCAGTTCTTCAATATTAATATCTCCAACGCCGTCACCATATGTAAGCATAAAGTTTTCTTCACCTTGTACATATTTTTGAGCTCGCTTAACTCTTCCTCCGGTCATAGTCTCTTGACCTGTATCTGCCAACGTCACGCCCCATCCAGCTTCGGAATGGTTGCTGTGATATGTTATCGGTTTTTGACTTCCCAAGGTTATGGTAAAATCATTTGTATGTGCTTCGTAATTTAAAAAGAAGTCTTTGATTACCTGCCCTTTGTATCCAAGGCAAAGAATAAAATCGTTATAATTAAAACTTGAATAATATTTCATTATATGCCACAATATTGGGAAATTCCCAACAGAAATCATTGGCTTGGGTATGTTATCGGCGACATCGCGAATTCTTGTTCCAAGTCCTCCACATAAAATTACAGTTTTCATTTTGTTCTCCATATATCTGGCATATCAGGATGGTTTAATGGTAAGTTATCAGATTCTGCGGGGCTATGTACAATGTTTGATACATTTAAAAGCAAATTCATCGACTTTGATATTCCTTTAAAAGACATCCACAACCCAGGTTGTACATTTAAGCGATGATAATTTTGGGTAGAAAGATTAATTTTACCCCATTTACCTTTAGTTACAGAGTTTGGCCTGTCGTCAAAAACCGCAAATTCAATTTCACCGACAGGAACAATGATGTTTAATATCATAATGTTATGCCTTTTCCAGCCTTTTATCATTCCTGGATTTACAATTGAAAAATATGCCTCACCAAATTCAGAAAACCCTGTATCAGTTTTTTTTATTGCATGAAATACTGCTCCCATTTCCCCCTCGATTATTTTTAATGGAAATAAATTAACTCCCTGAATATTGTCAATCGCTATCATACAACCATTCCTTTATTTTTTTACCATCCAACAGATATTTCGTTCTCTGGCAATATCTTCGTATTTCATAATCTGAGATGCCGTAACTGACTCTATTTTTAAATCATTTTTATAAAAACTACTATACCATTGCATCGTCATTTCAACAGTTTCACGAAAGCGCATCACTGGTTGCCATCCAAGATAATGCAAAGCTTTGTCACAGTTTAATTTAAGGAGATTTGCTTCATGGACTTTATTGGCACCATGAGACATATCAATCCATTCTCCTTGTGGCCAGTATTTTTGCATTTCAATTAATAGCTCCGCAACGGAATGATTTTGTTCTGAAGTTGGACCGAAATTAAAAGGTTCACCATTAAGGTTTCCATCTTCTGCCAGTTTTTGTCCCAGTAAAAGATAACCGCTTAAGGGTTCTAACACATGTTGCCACGGTCTGGTCGAATTTGGACTCCTGATTTCTACAGTACGATTTACTGACCACGCTTTTATTGCATCTGGGACAATTCGGTCAACTGCCCAATCAGCTCCGCCAATTACGTTCCCTGCTCGTCCAATAGCCAACCTGACATTACTATCCTTCTTTTTAAAGTATGACTCTACATATGTTTTTATAATCAACTCCGCAGCACCTTTTGATGCGCTGTACGGATCTTTACCACCTAAATGATCTGTCTCACGATAACCCCAAACCCATTCGACATTATCATAAGCTTTATCGCTAGTGATCATTATTGCATTGCATTTAATGTTAGTAACTCTTAAGGCCTCAAGAACATTCATGGTTCCAATGATATTTGTCTCCATCGTAAGTACCGGATTTTCATAAGATAGGCGAACAAGTGGTTGAGCAGCAAGATGAAAAATAAAATCTGGTTTTACATCATTTAACACAGTAATCATATCTTGTAAATTTCTGATATCTTTTTCATAATACCGAATTCGTTCTTTATGGTTTGCCGTTTCGAAATGTGATGGGTTCGTAGGAACTCCGTTTGAAAGACCCGAAACTTTTGCATTTAATTGCAGTAACCACTCTGTTAACCATGAACCTTTAAAACCAGTATTTCCAGTAACCAGAATTTTTTTATTTTTATAAATATTGTTAAAGGACATAACTTCTTTACACCATCAGCGATTTACATCAAGTAGAGATCGAAAGTATGTTATAGTATATTCCAAACCTTCTTCCAATTGAATACGTGATTCCCACTTTAATTTTTTTTTGGCTAAATCAATAAGAGGTTTTCTTTGCAATGGGTCGTCAACGGGTAAATCACGAAAAATAATTTTACTTGAACTACCCACTTTTACCACAACTTTTTTAGCCAACTCAAGCATTGTAAATTCAAATGGATTACCCAGATTTACGGGGCCTTGAAAATTGACATCAGAATCCATCATGGCAACAATTCCGTTAATCAAATCTGCCACATAGCAGAAACTACGAGTTTGCGTGCCATCGCCATAAATTGTAATATCTGCACCTGTTAATGCCTGAACGATAAAATTACTCACAACCCTGCCGTCTTCTTTATTCATGCGTGGACCATATGTATTGAATATTCGGATTACTTTTATTTTAGTATTGTATTTTCGAAAATAATCAAAACATAAAGATTCTGCCGCCCTCTTACCTTCATCGTAACAGGCTCTTGGACCTATTGGATTGACATTACCACGATATTCCTCTTTTTGAGGATTAACTTCCGGATCGCCATAAACTTCGGAAGTCGAAGCCTGTAAAATTCTGGCATCATTTTTTCTTGCCAGTTCAAGCATGTTGTATATTCCAAATACAGACGTTTTCCAGGTCTCAATGGCTTTAGCCTGGTAATGTACCGGTGATGCTGGACAGGCTAAATTATAGATTTCATCAACTTTTAAATCTACCGGATTTATAATATCATGATTTATAAATTCCAGATTTGCATTGCTTTTGAAACTTTCCAGATTGTTGAGACTTCCTGTGTATAGATTGTCCAGACAATATACTTTATCCCCTCGGTTTAGAAGTTTCTCACACAAATGTGATCCAAGAAAACCTGCCCCACCAGTTACTAATATTTTTTTCATTTTTATCTTTTCGTATTTTAATTGTCAGGCGTTCCAATTTGAAAGTATTCAAAATTCAAATTTTTCATTTTTACAGAACTGTATTGATTTCGTCCGTCAAAAATTATACGATTTTTTAATAGTTTTGCTATTTCATCAAAATCTGGAGTTGTAAATTCTTTCCATTCCGTAACTAACAACAAGGCATCCGCATTCTTAAGTGCGTCGTACTTGGTTTCGTGGTACTTTATGTTTGGATTATCTTTAAAATAATGTTTTTCTGCCTCATATCGAGCCTTGGGGTCATAGGCCTGAATCATCGCTCCCTTTTTAGTAAGTTCATTCACGACTACTAGAGAGCTGGCTTCACGCATGTCATCTGTTTCAGGTTTGAAAGATAATCCCCATAAGGCAAAAATTTTTCCAGACAAGTCTTCGCCAAATTTTTTCAAAACCTTTTCAACTAAAAGATATTTTTGATCTTTATTTACTGCCTCTACAGCTTTTAGAATTCTTGAGCTATAATTATATTCGCCCGCGGTTTTTATCAAAGCCTGAACGTCTTTAGGAAAACAACTTCCACCATATCCGCAACCAGGGTTAATAAATGAATAGCCAATTCTGGAATCACTGCCTATACCTATTCGCACTTTATTTATATCAGCTCCAACTTTTTCACAGATAACCGACATCTCGTTTATAAAGGAAATTTTCGTGGCAAGCATGGAATTTGCAACGTATTTCGTCATCTCGGCGCTTCTAATATCCATCGCTATAAATCGATCGTTGTCGAACATAAATGGCTGATAAAGTTCGTGCATGATCTCTATACTTCTGTGGTTATCGGCGCCAATAACCACGCGATCGGGTTGCATAAAGTCTTTTATCGCCGCCCCCTCTTTTAAGAACTCGGGATTTGAAACGATATCAAACTCAAACGTAACACCCCTTTCTTTTAATTTTTGACTAATGGCCGCTCTTACCTTGTCGGCTGTTCCGACCGGCACAGTGGATTTATCAACCACAATCATTGGCTTGACCATATAGCTGCCAATATCGTTAGCCACTGCTAGAACATATTGCAAGTCGGCGCTTCCATCCTCACCCTGTGGCGTTCCAACGGCAATAAAACAAATATCCGATTGTTCGACAGCCTCTTTAATATCCGTAGTAAAATGAAGATTTTTTTTGGTATAATTATCGCGAACCATTTCTTCAAGCCCTGGTTCATAAATCGGAATAATCCCTTTTTTCAAATTTTCTATTTTTGTATTATTAATATCAACACATACGACATTGTTCCCCATTTCGGCAAAGCAGGTTCCCGAAACAAGACCTACATAACCGGTTCCTATCATTGAAATTTTCATTATAACTTACCTCACTTTTAAATATTGAATTGCATTAATACGAATCCTGTTATGGTTTTAAACATTATGTTCACTATATCCTGTTCTACAATTGTACTGAATTCTGGAACAATACAAAATGTTAATTCCCCTATGGTATGCGCGATATTTCCACTTTTACCCGATATTATCATAAGTTTTATCTAATAATAAATGTGACTTTGCATTTACTATTAGATAATGTAAAAGACTAAAACACATTAACTGTACCAGAAACTTTTGACTAAATGGTTAATAATAACGTACCTGGATTTTCTGCTGTTTTTACTATTTTTTCCTCTGGATAATAGCTGAATCTATTTTTTTTCTGAAAATATACTATTAAACATGCCAAGATGATTTCATTTGAGATCCCATGCTTGCGATCACATTTTTTGAAATATCAAAAACATTTGACTCAGAAATTTTAAGAAAATTGCCTGTCGAGCTCCCTTAAATCCTGCCTTTATCCAGAATTATTTTATGTTTATAAACATCTCTAAACAGTATAACTTACTTGCTTGCATTTGATTTAATTTTTCAAATTTGACTTATAGCCATACACCGTCAATTTTTTCCATTTTCTTTGCATCTGGTTGTGAAAAATAATTTTCTCTATAATATTTTGTGCATTTGTTTATTTCATTTCTTCTTTTTATAAAATTATATTCTAGCCTTTTAATTGCGCCCATTAACTCCATTGAATTCTTTGCATTTTCCCAAATTAGACCTTTTCCAGCATCAATCAAGATATCATGTTGATATGTTTTACTATCATCAAATATTTGAATAGCTGGAATACCCAGTGCAACAGATTCTAATAATGCTCCCGTAGACATACCGATAACCAATTTTGTAGTTTTAAATTCTTCATACAAATCTTCATTAGCAAATTGAATGTCAGAAGGTAATTTATCCTGAAACCTTTTAATATCGGTTGCTGGATGAAATTTTATTTTTATGATTTTTTTTTGAGTTGTACTTAATAATGGTTGAATTAATTCCAAAACCTGTTCTATGTAAAGATTCAGGTATGGAAGTAGTACCAAATAATTTTTTTGATCAGATCTTTTAGTTTTAAAAGAAAATATTCGTTTATATCTTAAAGATGGCCCTACGGAACAAGAAATTTTTTTAATATTAGCCATATACATTGGACCATTTACCAATATCCGATCTGGAAGAACATTTGCAAACAATTCTGCCGAATCTGGATAATAATGTATTTCAGAATCACTATAAATATACAGTTGTAATCCAGTTATATTCACTTTCCTTTTAGAATCACCATCCTTTATACCGCGTATAAAAGATTTATCGATTGTGTTATTTTCATACCACATCAATATATTAGTCTGCTGTTTAGAAAGTAGCGAGATTCTGTGGCCAAACCTATATTGAATATATCGATCAAATACCCCAATTGACTTTGGAATTTTCAAATACTCTTTTAGCAGTATTATTGGGATTATTTTTTCCGATCTCCCTGTAATAAATTTAATCAAATGTGCCGGATATCGATAAGAATCCAACAATGCAAAAATAACATCCGATAAGGACAATAAATCAAATTCTGTGATCATGGGAACTTTTTGCGGTTTTTCCTGTTTTTTTAAAAAAAGAACAATTTGAGTTATCAAAAACGGAAATCGGTGAGTTCCATAAAACATTGGAGTGTAATATACTTCATTTTTTTCAGAAATATATTTAAATAAATCTGGAAAATAGTGATCCTCATATTCATGGCTTTTTTGAATTCTATTAAGTGCAAAGTAATTATGAATTAAATATAATTTTTCATTAATTATTTTCTTTTTATCGAGAGAAGGAATTATACTCTTGTAGATTAAATAAGAAAATAGATATAACAAAAAATATATCGTAATTTTTACATAATAAATACTTAATAGCCTTATTTTCATTATGAGAGTAAGATAGGTGTTTATTACTTTATCTTGCAAATCAAAAATTTCAAAAATTTCAGATGTAAATGTATTCTTGCTTAAAAACTCGTTTGCTATTAGAAGTTTGTCTTTGTATGCTTCTTTGCTTAAAGACGAAATTAAATCATAAATTTTTTTATATTTTATGCGCATAATATTGAATTGTATTTATAATTATAAATACAATTTGCTAATTATAAATGTACGGTATTTTCAAATTTCTCTTAGAATAATCTGACGCAATGATGAAATAAACCGCATCGAGTCATCCATGGATCCGATACAAACTCTTGACCATCCAAGGAGTCGTTGATCATCGAATGGTCTTCGGATGAGTATACCTTTTTCTTTTAACTTGAGGTTAATATTGGCAGTTTTACCTTCATTGGGTAAATAGAGCAGCATAAAATTTGCAGTTGTCATCATATATTTTATACCAATCTTTTTCAATTCGATTCCCAAAAATCTTCTTGAATCCTTAATTGACCGATGAAACTCCTCAAGCAACTCGGGATTTGACATTATCCATTGGGCAAGTTTTGCAGTGAGACTGGATACTTCATGCATTGGGCGCACTCTTGAAATATAATTAATAAGCTTTGAATTTCCAATTAAATATCCAAATCGCATTCCCGCCAATCCATGAGCCTTTGAAAAGGCCTGAGTAACTATCATATTCGGATATTTTTGGATTAGCTCTTGCTTGTTAAATCGTTTATTGTCTACGTAAAAATAAGCTTCGTCAAGCAGAAGAATAATATCTCTTTTGCATGTTTCAGCAGCAAAATACTCAATTTCCTCTAATTCGGGTTTATAACCGATAAATCCATTCGGATTTTCGAGTACAACCATTTTGGTCTCATCGTCTACCAGGTTTAACATATCAGTAATTTTATGTGATAAATCCATACTTAAATTAAACAACTTCTCTTTGGCGCCAAACATTTTTCCATATATTCGAAACATTGCATAGGAAGGTGCATGGTAAATAATTGTATCGCCGCGATCTATACAGGACTCATAAACCGACTTAATAGCGAGATCCCCTCCAGCAGCAATTAAAATTTGATCAGGAGCAACATCAAGATAACCGGATAACTGAAGATACACTGGCCCCATCTCAGAATAGCCCATAATATCTTCTTGTTTCAAGTTGTTTAAGAAATCCTGCATCAGGTTTGAATTAAATGGCAGCAACCTTTCATTTTTATCCAGGCGTAAATAGTTGAACCTTTCATCAAAACCATCCTGAATTCTAACAAGGTTTCTTATTTCAGGCTTTACAATTTTTTCAATTAATGACATATCAATTACCCACTTTTTTGCCTAATATACAAATTGATTCTCCAACTTTATTTCGTTTCATAATTTCTCGAAAATCTACATCAATTTTTTTCATCAGCGAATTCATGTCTAATCCAAATTGATTTTCACCGGAAAGTATATCAGTATCTACAGTTGCTTCTTTGAATTTCTGTTGAGGCTTTCCGAGATAATACCAGCCAAGAAAGTTATTTATCGTGTAATCGTGTCTGGAATATTCTTCAATGATCTCAAAGCCATTATCTTCTAACAATTTTTTTATTGTTTCAAAATTAAAAGAATAATAATGAGCCTCCTGATACATAAATTTTTTAAAATTACTTTTACTGGGTTCAGGCAAGTACAATTTAAGAGCCTGCATATCGTTAGGAACTTCTAGGTAGAAATAACCGCCATTTTCAAGATCCGAATAAACCTTTTTTACGACCTTCTCTGGTTGATACAAATGGTCGATAGTATTGATAGAAATAACAAAATTATATTTTTCCAAAATGCTCATGGAAAGATATTCTTTAGATGTAGAGTCAATGCCGAGCTCATTTTTGATAAACGTTGCATAAAGTTGGTTAATTTCGTTTCCAAAAAGAAATGCACAATCATTTTTCAATAAATAAAGCAATTCCCCTGTAGCTGCTCCAAGTTCCATTACTCTATCGCTTTTCCTTAAATATTTTCTGACAAATTCTGCAATTGGAATTATTGACTTAATCCTGGCATCAAAATGTTCCCGAGCCGAAATTATTTCTCCATGAGAAAATGAATTCTTTTCAACATAGTTGTTGTTATAATAATTTTTTACATCCTTTTCCAATACCCCTGATCGGTTAATAACCAATCCGCAATGGTTACACTTTTCCCATAAACCTTCGCCTTCCCTTGTTTGTTTTGTAACTTGGGAAAAACTTTTTTCCAGAATCTCTTTCTGCTGTTTATAAATACAACGGCTGTCATTGCATAATTTCATTTCCCTACCTCGCCTGTTTTCTTCAATCAACTAACCATATACCGATTTAAGATATCTAGCCGACTTTTTTAATACATCCGCTGTATCATCTTTTTTTTTCTTCATCTCAATCGAAACAAAATTTTTATATCCGTACTTACGCATAGATCCTGCCACCTTTTTGTGATATGAGAATGTCTCATCCGGAGGCTCCATTTCTGGATTGGAAACATGGCAATGGCGAATATCTTGCGAATAACTTTTCCAAAGCAATTCTTGATCCTCATTCTCATCAAAAGTTGATTTTAAATCAATGTGTAGACCGAAAAAAGCATGATTCACCTTTTTAACCAGGTCCATCCCATCGGTACTGGTATTTATTATATCTGTATACTGCCTTGAAAGAGGTTCAATCAAGAGCATCACATTTAACTCCATTAACCGATCCGCAACAGACTGGAAGAAATCTGTCAAAATACGTATACAAAGTTCTTTATCCATTCCTTTTGACTTTCTTAAACTCCCTGATCCAAAAACCATTATGGGACATTCCATAATATTTGCCATAATACCTAATTTATAGATATAATCTTTGATCTCATTTCGTTTATATTCCGATCCATAAATTTCAAAGTCAGGTCTAGGGTAAGTTAACGAATGCATACTGGGAATTAATAAATTGTATGATTTTACATGATCTTTTAATTTTACTATTTCTGCATCAGGTATAGTTGTCGGATCTTTCCAGATCATACTTGGAGATAACTCCATTCCATCTATTCCCTCGTCCGATAATATGCGCAAGTGCTGGTCTAGCTGCTCAGCTGGCCATGCAATATTTGAAACCGCAAGCTTCATATTTTAAGCATTGATTCTTAAAAACTGACTTCACACCATAGTCTGTCGCCATAGTTATTTTTAGAAAGAAACTCCAGATACTGGCGATTGACGTTTACCCAAAAAGATTCCCATTCGGTCATATCGCTTTCATTTCGTAAAGCGATGTCGGGAACCAGCTTTCGAGACGCCAGAACGTCGGAAGGTTTTTGTCTGTAACCCCAGTTTAAGTGATTGGTAACAGGATATTCCTGAACAACCTCCACTTTAGCCTTCAAACCAGCTTTTTCAAATAAAATTTGAATTGTCTTTTTATTGTAATAAAACAAATGTTCTATACAATAATAAAATCCCCTGAATTCCGGAATGTCATAAAAAGAAACCAATGGATCTTGAATACATGGAATTAATATTATAAATTTTCCGTTTTTTTTTAAAAATGGTTTTAAATAATTTAAAAAAGAAACCGGTTCACCGATATGTTCCAGAACAAATATCATCGTAATTACATCGAATGTTTCAGGCGCAAAACGTTTTTCAACAGGAACTGTTGACGCATTGAGGCCGATTTTTTCTGAACAATATAATATTTCTTTTTCATTTAAATCAAAACCGTGAATCTCTCTAACATTATTTTTTATAAGACTCATAAAATGCCCCGCTGAACAACCAAAATCCAGAACTTTTTCATTACCCTGTAAAATTGGCCTTAGCTTATCTGCCCAAATTTTTGTTGTTTTCAACATTTTTTCAAAATACTTTTCAGGGTCAACAGCTGACGGCTCGACATGCGTTAAATAGGTTTGATGATACTGGGTCTTATAAAAATCATCAGGATATTTAAAAGAGGTTTGATCTAAAAAAGTCAATGTACAGTTGCCACAATACATTACATTGGCATTAAAATCAAAACGCACCTTGCTTGTTATCAGTTCGACAGTATCTAAACTGCAAAGTGGACACTTGCTATTATTCATTTTTATTATTTTCCTCGTTTTATCTTTTGCCAAGAGGAAAGCGAATTTCCTTACCGGAGTAATCTGACAAGTAAAGAGCTTCCAATAATGCAACAGCCTTTCTTCCTTCTCTCCCGTCGATTACTTCTATGTTTTCGCCTCTGATTGAACGAGCGGCTCTTTCATACATTTCAAGATGCCCAAATCCATAAACGGTGGGTGGATTTGTCTCCGCTTCTTTAATCTGATCATCTTCAATATCTTTATCTACAAAATCCCACTGAACAACCTTATTCATAGATTTACCGCCAAGTTTTACCATGCCTCTTTCGCCTATAATGGTAATTGACCCTTCTGTATCTAAAGGGTAAGCATGGTTGGTTAAAACAAGTGATCCAATCACGCTGTTTTTAAATTTTATAATTCCTGCGCCATGATCTTCCACTTCTATGGGATATATCGTACCCATTTTCGCGTAAACTGTTTCGGGAGGAGCTCCTACCAGCCATTGCATCATATCGATGTAATGAACACATTGGTTGGTAAATACGCCCCCAGCCAGATCTCTGCGGCTTCGCCATTGATGATCTTCCGTATAATATGGCAATTCTCTTCTCCAGCTTACGGTCACATTACAGGTTGATATTCTTCCAAATCGTCCCTTGTCAACACATGATTTTAATATTTTATTTGTGGCGTTGTAGCGGTTTTGCATTATTGTAAATAATTTTATATTCTTTCTTTCACAAATATCAATTATACGATCTGCGTCTTCTACCGTCATAGCAAGCGGTTTTTCGATCATTAAATTTATTCCTCGCTCTGCAAATTTCAACGCAACTTCAACATGCAATCCGTTCGGAACGTTAATACTAACCAGGTCAAGTTCTTGTTTTTCAATGAGATCATCGGCCGAATAATATGCTTTTGATCCTGTTTCGAGCGCGTATTTGTCAGCACGCTCTTTGTCTGTATCGCATACACCGACAAATTCATACAATTGACTATGTTCTTTAATAGAACTGTAATGAGCTGTTCTACTTACACGACCGCAACCAATAACCGCTACTTTTAATTTTTTTTCCATTTTACACTTTCCATATAATAATTTACCATTTTTGTAATTCCTTGATCTGCATTGATAACAGGCTCCCATCCATAATCCCTGTACAGCTTCTGCCAAGAACCACAAAATCCCTGAATATCTCCCTGTGTATTTCCTTTTGAAATTACTGGTTTTTCAATTTTTGATGCTTTTTTCAATAAAGAAATCATTTCTGCAACAGTGGTCAATTTTCCGGTACATAGATTATAAGAACCTGATTTTATTTTTTCAGAAGTTATGATTTTTGTAATGCAAGAAATTATATCTTCAATATTGGTTAAATCTCTCATTCTATCAAGCGCCCCCTTTACAAGAATATGATCTTCTCGAAGAAGATAGGCAAGATATATACTTACTATCCCCTGAGCCATTTCATCAAGATTTTGTCCCGGGCCATAGGCGCTAAAAAGGCGCAAACTAACAACCGGAAATTGATCTTTTTGAGAAAATAATTCCAGCATTCTTTCTGCACCCAATTTGGTTATACCATAAAGTGATACGGGATTGGTGATATGTGTTTCATCAACAACAGTACTTGAGTCGACCTCGCCGTATACTGACATGGAACTAATATTAATTAATAACTTTGCCTTTCGGGCTCTTGCGAAATTGTATATGTTTAACGATCCAAGGATGTTGGTTTGGATATCGTATTCTGGAAAACTGAAAGATTTTTCACCAGATGACTGGGCAGCGAGATGAATTATAACATCAAAATCGCCGTTTATATCATTGAGGTCTTCTTTTTTACCTACATCCCCAAATTTCCAGGAAATGGAATCTGGTAAATTATCACGTTTGCCTGTAAATAAATTATCGATTCCTGATACAAATTGATCTTGCTTAAGAAAATATCTGGCAAGAGAACTACCAATAAACCCGGCGATTCCTGTTATAAAAATTCTCATATCTTTTAAGATTTACCGATTAAAACACTTAAGAATAACCGCCGTATTTTTTAAGCCACCACTCCACAACAGGAACCTGCCACTCGTAGTCGACATCGCAACCTGCTTCCTGATACAATGGATATATTTTTTGTCCCATCCACTTTTGTGGCAACATTCCCTCTTCAAGATTTTCAAGACATTTTGGTCGAATGATCGAAACCCCCATGTCGGCAAATAAAACATCGCCCTGAGAATCTCTGTCGCAATTCAATGTTTTCGGGTCGCCAAATGTTTCGAATGGAACAAAAGGAACCAAAAGCCCATCTTTATCTTTTTTACGAGCGCGGAGAGGCGACCACATATTGTAGCGCGAAACGGTAACTGCAGAATCGACTTTTGGATTTTGGCGCAAGACCTTGATTCCTTCGCTGATGGTCGACGACGTTACAGTTGCTGCGTTACAAAAAAGTAAAACCATGATTTCAATTTTTTCGTTCGGATTTCTTTTTTTTATTTCTTCATAACCGTGAACATAGGCATGTTCTCCGAGAGCGGTGCTAGTCGCCAGATGCGGGGGGCGTTCAATGACTTCGACATTGTTTTCGTGGGCAATTTTCATCAATTCAGGATCGTCCGTCGACAAGTAGACCTTGTCGATTTCAGGCGTTTTGTGGGCAACGCTCATGGGGTAATACGCAAGTGGATGTCCAAGTAAATTGTATGTATTTTTTCCCGGAAATCCCTGGCTACCTTTTCTACCAAGTAATAATGCTGCAATCATGTTTTATCCTTAATAAATTTATGCTTCAAGAAATAACGTTAAAATTTGAAAACCTGCTCCCGTTATAATCTTTAAATAAGTGCTTGTTTTCAACCGTGTCACGCAACAAAAAATCAATTTCATTGTTGCAAGCAGCCTCATAGTCAGTCATTGCATCCCCGATAAACAGACAATTTTCTTTTTTATATCTGCTCGAATTTAATATCCTGCCAACAATGGTTGACTTTGAATCTGGAGCTCCATAGACATCAATAAATAAATCCAGAATTGACAAACGCTTTACGATGATTTCAATATCCTCCTGAGGAGTGCCTGTCACAATAAAAAACTTTTGGTTTTTACTATGACTTTGTAAATACTCAAGAACTCCTGGAACCCATGAACACTCCACAACAGCATCCAGTGTCAAAATGCGATAACGTTCCAGTTCCCCCTGAATCTCTTCGACGCTTAATGTCTTTTTTGCAAATTCGCTATAATAATACGGGATCTTTTTAAAACGGGAAATTCCGCCATTTTCCAAATGATGTTTTTCAACCTTATCTTGAACCTCGTCTCCGAAATTTTTAAAAAGCGCTCTATAGGCTTGAGATTTAACCCCGTTGGATTCCTTGATGACGCCATCGAAATCCCAAAAAATCACCTCATACAATGATAATTTTTTTTTCATTGTTATCAATATTATTAAAAAAGGACAAGTCTGCCCCTTCGCTCCAAAGGCTCCGCCTTTTCTGCTAACCCCTAACGTTTTTTACTTTAAGTTGATGACATTTTTGCAAAAATAGTCACAGGAGCTCCGTCGGCATTTTCAACGAGCAAGGGCGCGATGATGACCTGTTCTGGAGCTTTTGAGATTTCAGAAAGTTTCATGTCTTCGACAATTAAAACGGGATCGCCAACAAATTTCGTAAAACCATCGGGCAATGAGGACAAAAATGCTCGGTGTGCAACTCTTCCCAAGTCGCGGTTCTGGTATGATGTCAACGAAATAAAATCAAAACCAATAGCACGAATTTTTCGATTTTGACGAAGCCATATACCAACTTCAGGAGCAAAACCAGGGTTGTTCATTATATAAACATCGAGATTTGATTTTGCAGTTGTGACATTATTGCGATATTTTTCAAAACCAGTTTTCACAATTAAAAAATCACTTTCGTAGGGTATCTTTTCAAATTCCTTTTCCAGTCGAGCCATTAAAATAATTTCAGACGGTTCGACGTTGATTTCGATAAAATAAACATGATTAAAAACCCAGAAATCTGCCACATAGTCAGAAATTTTTTTACCTTCATTGTCAAAATGATACGATGCGTCAACGTGGGTTCCTGAATGCAATGGCATACTAACTTCAGTATTGTTTGATGTATCTCCTTGCAAAATTTGTCTAACTTTTATTATATTAATTCCTGAAGAATTTCCATAAAGCGGTGTATATCTGTTTAAAGTATGATTGAGATAAACAAATTTCATTTCTTGTAATATACTGGATTTTCACGCGATTCGATATCGGCAATGGTCTCAATTAAACCCTGCCCCATATCAGTATATAATTCCGGCGAAAATTTTTCCCCAACTTTTGGAACAAAACTATACGGCGTAATTTCGTAATGATCGCCAACCTTATCAGAGCCTGAATCTGCATCTTCATATTCAATTTCTACCGGATTTTTAACAATTTCCTGAATCATTTTTAACATCTGGCTAACCGGAATTGCCTGATGACCTGTAAGTACAAAGCGCTTATTATAATACTCAGGCGCCAATATTCTTGCCGATATTTTAGAAGCATCTCTAACATGAATATATTCTCGAATTTCATGACCTGACGCCTTGATTTTTATTTTTCCATCATACAAAGCTTTTTTTAAATATTTATAAATAGAATTTCTTTCATCAGATCTGGGACCATATAGCGAACCAAATCGCAAAATAGTATAGTTCATACCATATCGATTATGGTATTCTTCAAGGTATATTTCAGCGGCCTGCTTACTACATCGATAAAAACCTCCGGCTTCCGAAAAAACATAGATTGTACTTGCATAAACAAATTGGTTAACTTTTGAGGCAATGCAACCTTCAATAATATTGATGTTACCGATTAAATTCAATTCAGTTGTATTCCTTGGACTTGTAGATGCTGTATCAAGATCTGCATAACCAGCAAAGTTATACACAACATCATGCCCCTGAATGGCTTCTTTAACTTTTTTTTCGTCGAGTATATCACCCAAAATCATGGTTTGATCTTTACGCAAATATTTAGAATTTTGAATATCATAAATCGAAACATTATGACCAATCTCCGATAATTTATCAGAAACATGAGATCCCAAAAAACCGCTTCCGCCAAAAACAATTATGTTCATAAACTATATTCCTTGTACATTATTAAATTATTCCTGGTAAGCATACTCTTCCTCTGGAACTTGATTTATCAATGGTTTTCCTTTAAAATAATTAACCATATCTTCAGCAGCCTGAAATTCCATATTTAAACGACAATCATAGGAACATGAACCCATATGCTGTAGTAATATGACATTTTCAAGTTCAATAAGTTGCCCATGATAAGGCTCTTCTTCAAAAACATCCATTGCCGCCCCTGCAATTTTTTTTAATTTAATTGCATCATACAAATGATCTTCTCGAACAATACCGCCACGGGCAGTATTAATCAGATACGCATCAGGTTTCATTTTTTCAAATACTTTTAAATCAATCATATATCGAGATAATTTTGAATAGGGAACATGTAATGTAACAATATCAGATCTGGTATAAATTTCATTAAGTGATGAAAAGTCTATGTTTAATCCCGATTTTTTTAACTCGGTGATTTCGGGTTCTTTATTTTTTATATCGTATACCAAAACTTGTCGCGGTTTAAATACCGTAAGAAGTTTTGCTACCTTACTTCCAATTCGTCCAAAACCGATTATACCAATGATAGACTCTTCGATTCTTTTTCCGTATGGTCTAGTCCATGAACCATCTCGAATTTGCCTGTCGGCTAAAACAACCTGACGGGTCAGAGAAACCATCAAACCGATAGTAAGCTCTACAACCGCCATAGATACAGCATCAGGAGTATAAGTAACGACAATACTCTTTTCTTTACATAATCCAAGGGGTACCGAATCTAAACCAATCCCTACGCGCGAGATAATTTTTAATTTTTCAGAAGATTCGATTAACGGACGCAAATCTTCCGTACCAGCGATAATACCGTCAAATTCATGAGCAAGTTCGGCAACCTCTAATGATTTTAACTTTCTACCTAGAGGGTTTATTTGAATCTCCCAGCCGGTAGAGCGTAATAAATCAATCGGCTCCTTGGCAGTTCGAGAATAAGGATAGGTGGATACAAATATTTTAGGCATAGTCTTAATTTCTTTTTTTACTATTTATACACTTTTTTTTCTTCGAAATAATAACAAAATATACTTTAAATCATCCTCATATAAACCAAATGATTTTGGAAATAACAATACTAAAAAAATAGTTAAAATGAAGTATATCATACCAAAAATAGTTAAATGTATTAAATCGGGTATAAAGGGGGAAATGGGGTTTAAGTAATGAAAATCATGAACATCAATGTTGATATTTAATGTAGATAAATCAGTGAAATATCTAACCGAAAAACCGATTAAAAAAAATATTAACATCGATTTAATCTGAAACCATGCCCATTCCCAATAAGAAATTTTAAGAAATTTTGCGTTTAAGTACAAAAATACATTTGTAGATAGAATATTTATTATTACCATTTTTAAAGCAAGCCCTAAAGCCCCCAATTCCATCCCTGGTATAAAATAGCTTTTCGGCGCCAAAAACAGATAAGTCGCCGGAATACCTGTCAACATAATATAAATACCTATCTTCGAATACTCTTTCGTCGCCCCTCGCGAAAGAAACAATGACGAACTAAGCTGTCCCAAAGTTTGGTGCACCGGATACAGGCACATAATCATCATTGCCGGTAGCGCATCGGCATATTTTTCGCCACCGGTTATATTGATAACTGATTTTGCATTTAAAAAAAAATACATAGACATAGAAACGGAAAGTATAAAAAAAATACGTACTCGATGAAATATTTTTCGTAACATTTCTATATTATTGTGGGCTGCATAATAGCTATATTCCCTGATTATGATTGGCGTCATGGAACCGGAAAATACAAAGATAAGACTGCCGAGATTAAATGCAATACCATAAAATCCCTGCTCCACAGATCCTGATATCCATTGTAAAAACCAGGGATCAAAATAGCCATAAAGTAAAACAAAAAAACTGTATAGCGCCAAGGGAGAAGCATAGTTTGATACAAATAAAATATACTCTTTTACCTCTGCTTTCTCATAAGTTTTTTTACTAAATATTTTTTCCTGAATCGCACCTGCTTTAAAAAGCCAAAAACTTACCAGAAGAAATATAAAGATTAATAATCCAATCTGAATACCAAAAAAAGTTGTCAAGGTTAACGTTCCCGACAGGTATAATAAAAAAAGAATGACAACTCTCAACACGCTGGCCAGCATATTTCTTTTTTCCTGGCCTCCTGTTAAGGATTTTCCATCTGAGAGATAATTCAGAATACCCAGCAGAGCAGTTGAAAAAGCAAATAAATATCCATACCAAATCGTTGATTTATCTATATCAGGCCACATATATATATATAAATCCAGAGAAGAAACGAGTAAAATAAAAAGAAATAAAGCAAGTCCTACAAGAAAAACAAACCCCATTGTCAGACCAGTCGCGAGATCCGAATTTTGTGTGTGTTCTCGTTTTGAAACCCAGTTAAAATAGGCCACAGGAACGGAGAGAGAAAGAGTTCCAAAAATTAAATTCATATTATTTGTTATAAATTGAAATTGACCGAAATATTTTGGGCCAAGAGTTCTGGGAACAAATGTCATAATGACCAGACCGGAAACAACAAGCATAAGTTTACCAGCCAATTTATAAAAATACCGCTTTTTTATTGAATCCATAGTCCTAATAAGTATATTCAATTTTAAAAAATTAAGACCATCTTAGATTTTTTAAAAATTCATGAAAGATTACCCAGGTATTTTTTTCAAGAGAATGTGCCGTTTTAATATATTTTTCTTTATATTCGCGATAATGACGTTCGCTAATTTTAAGTTCTTTCAACCAATTGATCGTTTTATTTTTTTTGCCAATGTCAAGAGGACTCTTACCGAACCAAGAGGCTTGAACTCCAATTTGCCTTCTTTCCCGATTTCGTATGGATCCTATATCCACAAATATCACAGACTTATGATAAATATTCGCAAAATTACTTGAAAAAGACATCTGTGACAAGACAAACTCGGAATCTCGTACCAAAACCGCGGTTTCTTTTCGAAGAATTAACCTGCCCTCAAAGGGATTCTCCATTTTTTCATAATATGAGCGAGGATGCGCCGCAATTACGACAGGAAAACCAAAATGTTTTTCCACTTTTTGAAAGAATAAATTTAAATGGGGGTAATATTCCTCAGGCTCTACCGGTTTTTCTCTTTTTAAAATATTGTAATCCGGATGATGCGGAAGAAAGCAATCCAGAAAGAGAATGTATTTATATTGTAAAACAGGTTTCTTATTTATATTTTTTAGATAGATATCATAATCAAAATTATGGGAATATATAATATCTGTTTTCCTTATATTTATCGGAGCATCCTTAGGCAAGGTATGCCTGGTTCCTGTTAAAACGAAGGGTAAAAAAATTTTACCCTTCGTTTTAACGCGGTTTTTTAAAAATTTTTTGACATGGCGAACAAGTCGTAACAACCTTATTAAATTCCAATGAAAGTACTCCATTGGGCATAATCCGCCATTATTCAATAATCCATAATACGCTTTAGAAAACGATAAAGCATCCCATATTTCCTTCCTCAATGAAGAATACGGCAAAACAATAACAACGACGTCCTTACTTCCAAGCTTTTGAATCGCTTCAACCAATTCCTGTTCTTCTTTAAATTTACGTATAATTTTTCCCTCTTTTTTTTCAACTTGATAAAAAGTGTCAAAAATATCCCCTCTCTTAATAAAGGAAATATCCCAAATTTTAATTTCTTCTTTTTGTTCTAACAAATAATTTATCCCGAATCTTTCAAAATCTCGCTGATCTGGCGGGTTTTCAACAATATAAATAATATTTCGTATTGTCATGATACGATTAGTATGGTAAAACTATTTTAACTTTCTGTAACAGACAGTTATGTTTGTCTGAAGCCACGAAATGTGGCGTCTCTTTTTTTGTAAAGATTTTCAATTTGAGAACTAATCGATTTTCTTTTTCTATTAAAAAAATTATTCATCAATTGAATATTAGCATTGGTTAGCGCTTCGTAAAACTCTTCATCCGTAAGTTCTGTAAAATTGACGGCTAGCAAATCCGAGTTCGTATGCTTATTTACATAAAAATCATCTACATCTTTTAGTAAACCTTTGTTTATGGCATCATAGTATAGAGGAGAACCAGGGTAAGGCGTTACCGGACGGATGGTTCTCATCTGGGCGCCATCGTCGTATTTCAACAAAAAGTCTACACCAGCTTGCAAAGTTTCTTTATTATCACCAACATTACCAAAAATAATATTAAATCCTGGACTAATTCCTGCTTTTAAAGTTGCCTCAATGCCCTTTACAATTTGGTCTGTCGTAAGTGCTTTTTTCATATTTTTCAAGACCTCATTGTCCATCGCCTCAATTCCGTAATTGATAAACACACATCCGGCGCGTTTCATTAGCTCCAGAACCTCTGGTGTTGCGTAATTTAAACGACCGTTACAGTCCCATTTAAATTTTATACCCGAATGAATAAAAGCTTCGCATAATTCAATGGTTCTCTTTTTTGACGACATTAGAAGTTCATCAAAAAAAGAAATATATGTAATGCCATAATTTGTTTGTAAATACCGGATCTCTTCCAATATTGATCCAGCCAATCTTCCACGAAACCCCTTGTCCATCCTATAGCAAAACGTACACTTAAAAGTACAGCCTCTACCAGAAAGCATCGGCATAACAAAATCACTCGCGCTGCAATTCGGCATTCGAAGCAACCTGTAATGCTCCATCGGGAACAAGTGATAGGCTGGCATTGGTATGGAATCTATATCGGGAATTAGCGGTCGTCTGCTATTTATAATAACCTTTTTACCGTCTCGATATGCAATACCTTTAATATCCTTCATGGGTTTTTTATTGGCAATGGCATCAAATAATTCGACAGTAGTTTCTTCACCCTCTCCCATAACAACAACATCGGCGTTAGTTTTCTCTAAAAAATATTTTGGCTCAGGCGACGGTCCAAAACCTCCAATTATATAAAATGGACGATTTTTTGATCTATTAATGGCATCAGAAAGGGACAAGAGTTTTTTATATTGATGGTAACCGGCTATTACGCTTATACCGACCACATCAAACTTATTGTCATCCAGATATTTGGTAAGATGGTTGTCTGGGTAGTGATGAACATCTTGGCTGTAGATTTCTACTACATATCCTTGACCCAACAAAATCGACGCCACATAGGCCAATCCAATCGGGAACTGGCTAATATAAGAATCATTGTCATATACTACAAGTAATACCTTCAAAATAAACTCCTATTTTATAAATTTCTGCTTCTAATTTAAGCTGACATTAATTCTTATTAAAAAAACCAGTTATGATGCCTCATATGTTACGTGCATTCGCGATAATACATCTTGCTAAAGTCAAATCCATAGACTCATCAATATCTATAGAAACAATTCTTTCCATAATATATGCTTTCATAAGGTCGGTAAAAAAAAAAGTTTTTTCATTAATTAATCGTTCCACATTATTTATATATATTGCGCCGTTAATGCGATAATAAGCTGGAAGATCCTGGCTTCTTTTACCCATTATCTCGGCCTTTAAAAAATTATCCATACTCAAATCATCCGGCAATGTATTGCTCCATAAAGGACTATGATCTACGGGACATACGGAAATAACCCCATCAACTTTGTCATTATTCAATAATTCGATTGCTTCTTTAATGTGTCGACCTGTTCTAAATGGAGAGGTCGGCTGTAGCAATACATTGTAATCATATGCCTGATTTTTAGAGGAATAAAAGTTTATTGCATGATTTACTACATCTACCGACGAAGCTTGATCTGTTGAAAGTTCCCTGGGTCTGACAAACGGAGTTTCTGCGCCAAAATCTTTTGCAATACTTGAAATGAACGAGTCATCGGTAGAAACGATAACTTTGTCAATATACTTACAACTCTTTGCCGCTTCTATAGTCCAGGCAATTAACGGTTTTCCTCCAAGATCGGCAATATTTTTACCCGGTAAGCGTTTACTGCCGCCTCGAGCGGGTATAACGGCAAGAAAAGTCTTACCTTCATACATTATTCAAACACCTCTCGATATTCATTATTAGCTTTTTCATAGTCACTCATACGTCCGATATCAAGCCAATACTCTCGAATAGGAAATGAAAACGTATTTTCTCTTTTGGCAATTAACCTCTCAAAAAGAGTCGGCATATCAAAAAATTCATCATGAGGTAAATTTTTTAAAGATTCCGGGGATAACATATATATTCCGGCACTTACGAAAAACTTATGAACTGGCTTTTCTTCTATTGAAGTGATTTTAGCGTCTTTCACATTGACAACGCCATATGGCACCTGAAAATCATATTCACGAACCGCCATAGTAGCCACAGATTCATGAGAAAGATGATAGTCATGCATATGTTCAAAGTTAATATTCGTCAATAAATCGCCATTCATAACAAAAAAAGGCTCCGTTAAATTTTCACGCATCAAACCGAGAGCCCCTGCTGTACCCATTCGTTTAGACTCATGCACATACTGGATCTTTGCTCCAAACGACGTGCCATCTCCAAAATGCTCTTCGATAAGATGTGATTTATAGTTTACGCTTAAAATAATATCCGTATAACCATATTTGATAAAACTTTCTATAATCGTTTCAAGAATTGGCTTTTTACCGACATGAAGCATTGGTTTGGGAACGGTATCAGTGAGAGGACTAAGGCGAGTACCCAGCCCACCAGCCATTAAGACAACTTTATTTGAACGCGACTGATGCCGTAGTAGCTGATCGACCTCGGAAATACCGACAATATGCCCCTCATTATCGATAATCGGAATTTGATACAACTTTTGAACTACAGCGACTTGAAGAATCTTTTCCTTTGAATCATTGATACCGCATGTAACAGGGGTAATGTTATAAATGCCATCAATCGTATCATCTAACTTCATTCCTTTTAGAAGACCCCTGCGAATATCTCCGTCGGTCAAAGTGCCTAGAAGCTTTTGATTTTCGTCTACGATAAGCGTAATTTTCATCGCGCCTGTATCGATAATTTCGAGAGCTTTTCGAATAGTAGCATTAGGAGGTAATAAAATTTTATTAAAACTTTTCATATGAGTTCTATATAAGGAATATCATAAAACGGTTTTTTCAAAACCTGGTATAAACTGCATTTTTTAAGAATCGAGAAAATTTTCTTTGACGCCCCACCTTTGCCATAAGGGTTTTCTACATTTTTTAGTATTGTCTGAAATTTTAAAGAATATAGATATTCAAATGACTTCAAAATATCAACTTTAACTGGCTGGCAATCGATTACACTTGCAGATTTAATTCGACCTTTTTGTCTATCGCCAATATTTATCGTAGCAATTTTGAAAGACGGTGCCTCGGTTAAACCGCTAGAACTGTTGCCCACAATTGCATCTACAAATTGTAAAGCCGACAAATATCTCAACTGCCCAAGAGAAGTAAAAGCTGTTGCTTTGTGTTTGTTTGTGGCAACATAATCATCAATCATTTCATTAATTACTCTGCCGTCTGTATCTGCATTGGCTTTGGTAAAAATCAAACGAGTATCATGTAACGCATCCAATGCATTTAACAATTCCTGAAATTGATCTTTCGATGTCGCCTTTTCGAGCGTTACCGGATGAAACGTAACCAAAATGTTTTTTCCACCTAATTTAAAGCTTATAGATTCCTCAAATTTACTTTTTTCAAGCAGTTGTAAATTTAAAATATTATCCAACCCTGGAGCGCCAAAATTATAGACTCTATTCGGAGCTTCGCCCAGTTGAATAACTCGTTTTCGATATTCTTCTGTTGCTACAAAATGAAGATGACTCATTTTGGTTATGGAATGTCTGATTGCCTCGTCAAAAGCTCCTTCGGTAGTTTCGCCTCCATGTATATGAGCAATCGGAATTCGAGCAATCATGGCAGCGCTAACTGCGCTGAATATTTCAAAACGATCACCCAAAACAACCACAATATCTGGCTTCAGTTCTTCATAGGCTTCTGCAAAAGAAATTTGTGCCAATCCCATCGACTTTGAAATACCTATCGAAGTATCTGATGACAAAAGTATTTCTATTTTCTTATCAATTTTAAATTCTTTTTCAATTTCTTTATAGGTCAATCCGAACTCGGGTGAAAGATGCATCCCGGTTACAAGTAGCTGAAGTTGCAATTCGCTATCGGCGTCAATTTCTTTCATTAACCAAAAAAGAAGGCCGTATTCGGCGCGGGTACCGGTTACAATGCAAATTTTCCGCCTAGTCATTTGATATTCCTGGTAATAGAAGTTTTTCTTTGCAAAAAGTATACACCTTCTCGTAAACAGCTATCAATCTATCACTTTCATTATAGATGTTTACAATACTTTCCACTACCTCATCTTGGTTAAAGGAATATTCATGGGCTATTTTATTTCGTGTTTCCCTTAATTTTAACCATTCCTCTTTTGAAATTATTCCCAATTCTTCCAATCTGTTCAATATATCTATAAAGGTTTTTCGCTTTGTATCTTCTTGTGCAAGTTTTAATATCGAAGGAAAAATATTTTCCCCCATCGTATCCTGCAAATTCGAAAACCTGAAAATAAGTTGGTCTACAAAGCCTGATTCTGCATCCGACAAATTCACATAACTGTCAACAGTGAGAGGCATATACCTAAATAATTTTTTTTTGGCTGTATTTATTTTTTCAATATGCCTCGCGCATTCATAGAGTTTTTCCTTGAATGTATTTTCTATATTGAAATTCATAAAATTTGACCTTTACGCAACGCCTCTTTTTCAATCAATCTCGAATGATCTTTTGCAATCACTACGTCGATTTTTTGATCGCCGATTTGTAATTTTAGCTTTACTAAAAAATCATTTTTTTTTTGAAAGATATTTTTTGGTTCTGCTGGCTTAATATATAAATCAATATCTCCGCCTTTGAGACTATCATCCACCCGACTTCCAAATAAAATAACCTGTGTTCCATTGCCAAACGTAGTGGTTGCAATTTTTTTGATGGATTCGATTTCCAATTTACTAAGCCTCATATCAATTCATCTTCCCTGTAATCTTTTTGAGCTTTTCTTCCAATAATTTCATTCCAGCGCATGGGATTAATTCCTGTTCCGGGACGTTTCACCGTAATATTTTCATCGCTGAACAATTCACCTTTTTTAATATCACGTGCAGCAATTATACTTTTACGCGCTATTGAAATATTCTTCAATTCGCTTATACTTGGTTTTTTAATACCGTCGCCTAGAGCTTTTTCAATATTACGAATAGCACTTACCATCTCTTTTAGTTCATCGGGCTCAAGACTGGCTTTGTGATCAGGTCCATCCATTTGACGGTCAAGAGTGAAATGTTTTTCAATAACACTTGCGCCGAGGGCAGCTGCGGCGATGGGAATTTCAATTCCCTGAGTGTGGTCAGAGTAGCCAACTTTTACGCCAAAGGCAGAAGCAATCGTCTGCATTGCTCGTAAATTAACATCCTCAACAGGGCAAGGGTATTCTGTTGTGGCATGTAAAACTGTAATCTGATCTTTCGGGGTACCCGCCTGAATCAAAACATCGAGCGCATCTTCGACTTCGCCAATATCACCCATTCCGGTTGATAAAATTATTTCCTTCCCAAGACCACCAAGATATCGAAGATAGGGGAAATTATTTAATTCACCAGAGCCAATTTTAAATATAGTTTGTAATTGTGATAAAAAATTTGCGCTCTCAAATTCGTCGGGAGTCGACATAAAGATGATATTTTTTTCATCGCTATATTTTTTTAACTCCCTGAAATCATCGTAAGATAATTCCAGTTTTTTCAGCATATCAAATTGTGATTCGATAATACCGGTATTTTCAGCCTGATATTCTGCCTGCTTAGCGTCTTTGGTAACCAGTAGTTCTGTTTTCCAGGTTTGAAATTTTACAACATCTACACCGGCATCAGCCGCCGCATCAATTAATTTTTTTGCAAGGAGAGTATCTCCGTTATGATTTACGCCGGCCTCTGCAATAATTAATATTTTATTTTTCATTTTACATTATTATAACGGCAGGCGATACTTTAAAAAATATTTTGCATCGGTTACAGATTGTTCCCTCCAGAGCCGATTATATTCTGAGAATACTTCAGGCAAAAATATTTTTCCACCAATGTAATATGGCAATGTAAGTTTTGAAAATTTCTTTTTAAAGTTAAGCAACGAATCGTCTGGTTGATTTGTGCGCCCACCGCCAAGCATAAATATTTTCATTCCCTTTGCTTTGCCAAGCTCAAAGGCTTCATCCAATATAAGATAATTAGCGTTTAACTTAATGTAATTTGTTTTATTTGCAGATAAATGATAGTGGCCAATATCTTGCCCCAGCATAATAAAAGCCATTGCAATAACCTTGCTTTCATAAGATACGGAAAGCAGATAAACTCCGTTTATTTTTAATAGCATGTTAAAATAATCTTCTTTGAAATAATAGAAATCACTGGCTTGATTTCTATCCATCGTTTCATAATACATTTTTTTAAACTGTTGAATATTATCGGAAAGTTCAATTTTCAAATCTTTTCTACATTTACGTAGAATATTCCGTGTTGTCGAAGAATAATCTGCCCAACGTTCTTCTGTATTTTTGATTAGATCTACATAAACAACTTCCCGATCCAGTGTAACAAAATCAAATAACCCCGAGTTTGTTTGCGGAAAATTATTTAAAGGATGAAATCTAAAAAACTCGGCGATAATTTTTCGTTCTTTACAATATTCTACATACTGATTAAATAATTTTTCCCGAAGAGAGTTCTCATGAGATACCGAGAAAAAACCTCCATATCCATATGTGGTTTCAACGTCATAATATATTTCATTTAACTTAATTCTACCAATCGTTTCAATTGGTTTTTTCACGCCAATATCTAGAACTATATCATTATTATTTTGTAAAAAATATCTATGAATTTCAACATTGTCATTTGAATATAAATTTGAATATTGACTGGAATAGTAAATATCCTTGAGTAAGTCAATTTTTTCGAACCTCAATTATCCATTCCTTAATAATTTTTCCGTTATTACAATGTTGATCTATTCTTTCAACGTTTACAATTTCATTATCGGGTAATTTATATAGTCCTTCAATATCATTACGAGTTGTATAACGTGAGAATCCCTTATTGCGCATTGGTCCTTCAACAGGTGAAACCGCGTGATAATCAATCTCAGAGGCATCTAACCCCCAGGTTCCATCAGCAAAAGTTTGACTATAAAACCATCCCCCCTGCTTCAATTTTCGAAAAATTTTAATTATCATCTCTCTGGTTCGTGCAAATGAATTACAATATAAACTTTCGCAATCAAGTACCCCGTCGAAATAATTATCCTCAAACAAGTCAATCTTTTCAAAATAATCTCCGCTATGAATGGCTCCAATACGATCAGACAATCCTTCTTTTTTTAGTCTTTCTGCAAGTTGCTCACAGGCGGTTTGAGAGCCTTCGAGGGCGTAAACCTTAAATCCTTCCCTTGCCATAAACCATATGTTGGCGCCTGGTCCAGTACCAAGCTCAAGCAGTTTTATATTTTCGCGCTCTTTTGCCTTATAAAAATTTCTAGCGACAAATCGAACAAGCGGAATTGATGGGTACTTGCCCCAATCATTGTTTGAAAATATTTCTTCCCAGATTTCTAAATTATTCATTTCTATACCAAAAGTTTCATATTTTATATTATGTATTGCTCTGTTTCTTTAACAGAGATGAACTCGGCAAATTTACGACCCGTTCTTCGAGCCACTTTGCATTGGAAAGGTCTCCGCAGAAACAATTTTTGTACATCTCTAATTCAGTCATCAGTTTCCAGATTGGCCGTGTCATCACTCCTGCTTGATTCGTTGCTGCTAAAAATGTATCTCTTTCATGAATATTTTCCAATTGAATTGCATTTAACCAAAAGTTTGAACGACTGTTTCCAGGTTCTTCGATAAACGTAAAACCGATATTTTTAAAAAATTGCCGATATTCGGCTGTGATCATTTTCTTGGAATCAAGTACTTTATCCAATGATTGCAGTTGTGCGCAGCCAAGTGCCGCATTCAAATTTGGCATACGGTAATTATAGCCAACCATATCATGGGCAATTTCATACGGATGCGGTATTCTTGCCGTCGTGGTTATATGCTTTGCCAATCGGGCAATTTTCTCATCATTGGTTACAATCATACCGCCACCACCGGTAGTCAAAACTTTGTTCCCGTTAAAACTAAACGTACCAATGTCGCCGAAGGTTCCAGTATGCTGTCCATTGTAGTAACTACCAAGAGACTCGGCAGCGTCTTCAATCATCGGAATATTAAAACGTGCGCAAATTTCAACCAGGCGATCGATTTTAACGGGATGACCAAAGGTATGCATTGGTACGCAAGCTGAAATTTTCTTATTGGTTGTTTTATTGTATGTAAAACCATCTGCTCCTATTTTCGCATGCTCACGTAAAAACTCTTCGAGACTATCAGGAGATAACCCCAGGGTATCTCTGTCTACGTCTACAAATACGGGAGTTGCGCCTGTATACGATATGGCATTGCAGGTGGCGATAAACGTTAAGGGCTGGGTAATAACTTCAGTGCCATTTTGAACACCTGAAATGATCAAAGAGGTATGTAGTGCCGCAGTTCCATTTACAGTAGCCACGGCATTCTTGGCGCCAACATATTGAGCAAAATTTTTCTCAAACAAGTCAACATATTTACCAACACTCGATACAAATGTAGAGTCAATGGCATCATTAACATATTTTTTTTCATTTCCGATAAATTTTGGTTCATGAAGTGCAATAAATTCTTTATCAGTATTATATAGTTTTCTTATAAATTCGATAGTTAATGAAACTTTATTATCAAAGGGTATATCAGACATATGATTTAGCTGGCATTTTCCACGCGAGACTCCCTCTGTAATTGAGCAATTTCTTTGGTTAATAAATCATACTCATGCATTTTTCTCTGAAGAAAGTCTTTTGTTAATTTTGCCTTCCCCTCTATACCGCTAGGAGTAAGGTTGTACAGGTAAGCAAGCTTGTTTTTTGAGTTCTTGAAGTTCTGTACCTTGATCCAGCCTTTTTCCATCAAGGCGTTTACGCAAAAATTAACCTTGCCCAGACTCAGCTTCATTTTGCCCGCAAGCTCACGCTGGCTCAGCTCTGGATTTTCTTCAAGCGCCTTTAAAATTTTATAATGTATTTCTTCTTCGAACATTTTACTTTTTAATGTGATTTCGGTTTCTACGACATTGAGAAAAGGCACATAGACACAAGTAAGCATATCACAAAACGACGCTTATGATAAATCAAACCTGTCATCGATCGTCAATCGCAGCCGAAACATGCGACGTGACTTATGTTTTATGCAATCATCTCGGCGCCAAGATCGATAACCTGTATTTCGCCAAGCAAATTGACCCCGACTTTTATTCTTTTTTTTCGAGGATTAATCTTTATTATAATACCTTCTCGACCAGATAAAGGACCGCTAATGATTTGTACTTTTTCGCCTTCTTTTTTATACTGCGAAAACTGAACAACTTCACGCTCATCTGTCATATTTAAAAACAAATCCATTTCATGATTTAATATAGGCACAATTTCGTCAGAACCTATAGATTTATCACTTCGATACATTCCTACAACTTTAAGAAATGATATAGAAGAACACATTTCGCCGACTTTTCGACTTATATCCAATGCTTCATGATAAAACAGCCGTGTACGGCTTTGTAGAAAAAAATATCCGGGAAATAATGATTTTACCTGAAGAGATGTTTTCCCATTCTTGCGAATTTCCAGCTCCCTTCGCGGAAAAAATGTAGAATAGTTGGTAAAAACTTTTTGTACGCCGTCACGAACAACGTTTTCTTTTCCGCTGACACATTGTAATGCATACCAGTGACTCATATTCATCTCTCGTTGCGTTCATACCATGAACGCAACGACAACATTTACTAGCGAATTATCCTGTCAATGTTTTATTTTACAGCTTGTTTTATTGCCGCAACAACTTCGTCCTGTTCAGCCTCTGACAGGTAAGGATGCATTGGTAAACTTATCACTTTTTCCGCTATTTTTTCTGAAACCGGATACGATCCCTTTCCTTGACCAAGATATGAAAAAACCGGCTGCAGGTGGAGTGGAATTGGGTAATGAACCGCAGTCGGTACGTTTGCATCTTTAAGCTTACCTGCAAACTGATCACGGTTCTCGACTAAAACGGTATATTGAGCATACACAGATAAATTATCCGGCGCAACGTACGGAGTCGTCACAACATTTTTCAATAGTTCGCTATAACGTTTTCCTGTCTTTTCCCTTGCTGAAACCTCAGAAGGAAATTGTTTCATCTTGGTGATTAAAATGGCCGCTTGAATGGAATCCATGCGAGCGTTTAATCCTAAAACGGGATGATTGTAACGTCTATCTTGACCGTGCTCACGAATTTGCTTAAACAATTTTGCATGCTCATCATTATTCGTAAACATGGCTCCGCCGTCGCCATAAGCGCCCAGCGGTTTTGAAGGGAAAAAACTGGTACAACCTATTTCTGTCAAACCACATGATTTTTTACCCTTATATGAAGCCCCGAAACTTTGAGCAGCATCTTCAATAACCGGTATTGAGCTTTCTGCCGCAATTGCATTGATCGCATCATAGTCGGCGCACTGGCCATAAAGAGAAACGGGCATAATCGCCTTTGTCTTTTTAGTAATTTTTTTCTTGATAAGGTCCGGATTTAAATTATATGTTTTTTCATCGATATCAACAAATACAGGAATTGCGCCCAGCAAGGCAATAACCTCTGCAGTGGCAATGAATGTAAAAGGAGTTGTAATGACCTCGTCGCCAGCGCCTACTCCCAATGCCATCAACGCCATTAAAAGCGCATCGGTGCCACTTGAGCAAACCACGCTATGTTTAACGCCGACATAATCTGCAAGTGTTTTTTCAAGCTCTGTAATTTCCGGACCATTAATATATTGACCATGCTCAAGAACTTTTTTAATAGCCGAATCAACTTCTTTGTCCATTTTTTTATATTGTGTTTTTAAATCTATAAACTGCATATACTCTCCTTACAGATGAACCACCGATTCGAATTGACCTTTGCTTCGTCAATACTTATTCTTCTTGCAAAGATAAATCATTTATTAAAACAGGAGAAATGCCTTTCTCCGCTGGAGAATTCATTTAAAAAATAAGGAAAAAATATGAACATTGCGATTATAGGTCTCGGAAGAATTGGAACTTCATTTATAAACAAGATCATGGAATATAAAAATAAGGGGGTTCACATCATTGTTGCCGCAGAAGAAAACGAAACTGAAGGGAAAAAAATTGCAGTTTCCAGGGGAATTCAAATTAAAAGCTGCGATGATATAACCAGTATGGGAAACTACATTGACATTATTTTTGATTTAACCGGAAACGAGGAGGTTCGAAAATCACTGCGAAACGGTCTTCAAAAAAATAAAAACACGCACACCACGGTAGCGCCTGAAACATTTACCTATCTACTCTGGTCCATCATGGAAGATAAACCATTACCGAACATCCATTCAAATAAAGGATATTGATCAACTCGTCGGCAACAAAAACCCGAACAGTTGCGGCAAAACAACACTCTGCTCAATGAGACCATGCCAGAATTTTAAGTTAATAGCTGTGGTAAAATAAGTATAGAATTTAAACACTAAATTATAAAAAAGTTCTTGCTTTATTGTTTAGAAAATTCATTATTGTTGTTAATTAGCATATTTTAATATACTTATTAACTTTATACTGATTAAAGAGACACATTTCTTGATTTGAAAAAAAAATTAGCGAGAGGAGAAGTACATGTCTGATAAAAAATTTTTAAATCCAACCCCGATTCTTGATCAACTTGAAAAAGGTCCTTGGCCAAGTTTTGTCAAAGGTTTCAAAGAATATGCGGAGAAATCAAAAAAACCAATTTTACGAGGATTAATTGACCAGCTTGAATATTCCTATAAAACAAAAACCGGCTACTGGAAAGGCGGCACTGTAGGCGTTGTCGGCTATGGTTCTGGCGTAATCAGCCGATTTTCAATGGTCGCCGATAAAATTCCGGAAGCTCGTGAATTTCATACAGTAAGGGTTCAACCTACGCCAGGTTTTCATTACAACACCAAAGAACTTAGAAAACTCTGCGACGCATGGGAAGAACATGGTTCAGGAATCATGACCATGCATGGTCAAACAGGCAATCTTCAATTTGTCGGAATTACAGAAAAAGAAGTGCAGCCCTTTTTTGACAAAGTAAATGAACAAGGATGGGATCTCGGCGGAGCCGGAGCGGCAACACGAACCGGAAACTCCTGCGTTGGCCCGGCGCGTTGCGAAATGGCATGTTACGATACACTTGAAACCATGTTTCAGGTTATGGGTCATTATGTAGATCAGATACATCGCCCTGAATATCCATACAAAATGAAATTTAAATTTTCAGGATGCCCCAATGATTGCAACAATTCAATTCAACGATCTGACATTGCCACGATCGGAATTTGGAAAGATAAAATTGCCATCGACCAGGCAGAAGTAAAAAACTACATTCAAAAACTCAGCAAAGATTACCTTGTAAATCATGTAGCCATGAAATGCCCTACCAAAGCCATTGAATTTAAAGGCGACAGCATGATCATTGACGATTCAAATTGCGTGCGTTGTATGCATTGTTTAAACGTAATGACAAAAGCGCTCTCTATCGGCAAACAAAGAGGCGTAACGCTTCTAATGGGCGGAAAAGGTCATCTTAAAGTTGGCAATATGCTAGGTTCCATGGTAGTTCCTTTCTTTAAAATGGAAACACAGGAAGACCTGGATAACTATATTAAACTTTTAGATCGTATCATCAACTGGTGGGCTGACAGCGCACTTGACCATGAACGAATCGGAGAGACTATAGAACGTGTCGGAATGCAGGAGTTTTTAGAGGCTGCCGGATTACAACCAAGTCTCGACATGGTATCCCATCCGCGAGACAACCCATTCTTTAAGGCGGAATACTAAGAGAGAGAAAAAAATAAAACCGCAAAGAAACAAAAGCGCAAGTTAAAGATATGAAAATAATTACTTTTGCGCCGTTTATGTTTTTGCGTTTAATAAAAATCAATTAAGATATTGGGTGATGCTGCGTGTGCCAATTTTAACGCCAACAAATAACCTTCTATGTTAATGAAAGAAAAGGAAGAAAATATGTCAACAACCACATACGAGAGAAAATGGAAAACCGTTGAAAGCGGAGTTAGAAATTATAAAGATTCACTGCATCCCGTAATTAAAAAAAATTACGGAAAGTGGAAATACCATGAAAGACCAAGACCAGGCGTTTTAAAACATGTCGGCGAAAGCGGCGACGAAATTTTTACAGTTCGAGCAGGAACGCATCGCCAGGTAACCGTCGACACAGTTCGTTTTTTATGCGACCTTGCGGATAAATACGCAGACGGATATCTTCGGTTTACTGTTAGAAATAACGTAGAATTTATGACACCTAAATGGGCAAACGTAGAGCCATTGATCAAGGAACTTGAATCCAACGGACATCCTGTTGGCGGCACAGGTAACTCCATTTCTGCTGTAGCGCATACCCAGGGCTGGATCCATTGTGATATTCCCGCAACTGACGCCTCCGGCGTAAACAAGAGTATGATGGATTCACTTTTTGAAGATTTCGTTAAAGAAGAAATGCCAAACCGTGTACGACTGTCAACCTCTTGCTGCGAAATTAACTGCGGAGGTCAGGCTGACCTTGCTGTTATCGTACAACATACCCGTCCTCCTAGAATTAATCACGAGATTTTAGGAAGCATTTGCGAAATGCCTAAAGCCGTTGCCAGATGCCCCGTAGCCGCCATACGACCTACAGTGGTAAATGGAAAAGCATCCCTGATGGTCGTTGAAGAAAAATGTGTCGTTTGCGGCGCATGTTTTGGAGCATGTCCTGCCATGGAAATCAACCACCCTGAACATTCCAAACTGGCAATATGGGTTGGTGGAAAACACTCCAATTCAAGGACCAAACCGACCAACATGAAACTTGTAGCGCATGGTTTGCCGAATAACCCGCCACATTGGCCTGAAGTAAATAAAGTTGTTAAAAAAATCTTAATGACTTATAAAAGCGACGCCAAAGACTGGGAACGAATGGGCGAATGGATTGACCGGATCGGCTGGAAAAAGTTTTTTGAAAAAACAGAACTGCCTTTTGATCGTTGGATGATCGACAGCTACCGTCATGCGAGAGTGTCGCTTAACAAATCAGCGCATGTAAGATTTTAGTATAATTTTGAAAAGAATTCTATCACAAAGAACGCAAAGCCCGCAAAGATGCTTATGAAAAATAAATATTATTTAAACATATTTCTTTGTGAGCTCTGTGAACTTTGTGAGAAATCTTATGTATTTAAAAACCCTCAAGACTTTCATTTTTGGAGAATATTATGAAATATAATGAACTGGATTCAAATCCTATGCTCGACAATACATTAAGTTATCAATTTCCCGACTGGGCAATTGAAACCGGACTAAACAAAATTGTCGCCTATGGCGATCATTCGCACAAATGCCCGGTCTATGTAAAACGAGTGCCGCCATGTACCAATGAATGTCCCGCAGGCGAAGATATACGAGGATACCATAACATAATCCGCGGAATCGAACAAACTCCAGCAGGAATGACAAAATGGGAGGCAGCGTTTAATCTTATTGCAGATAAAAATCCTTTTCCTGCGGTGATGGGCCGAGTATGCCCTGCCCCATGTGAAGGCGGCTGTAACCGACAATATCTTGATGAGACCGTTGGCATTAATTCGGTGGAACATTTTATCGGCGAATATGCCTTAAAAAATAAGCTTAAACTTCCCTCTGCCGGATCAGATACAGGAAAGCACATTGCGGTAATCGGCGCCGGTCCTGCAGGATTATCAGCCGCATATCAATTACGCAGAAAAGGTCACAAAGTTACCATATACGAATCTCAGCATAAAACAGGCGGAATGATGCGTTATGGAATCATGGGGTATCGAGTATCTCGAAGCGTCCTTGACGATGAAATACAAAGAATTTTAGATCTCGGCATTGAACTTAAAACCGGAGTTAAAATCGGAAAAGATATTACACTTGAAGAACTTGAAAAAAAACACGATGCGGTATTTATTGGCGTCGGAGCCCAGGCAGGCAGAACGCCTCCGATCAAAGGGTTTGAAAATTCGCCATATTTATCGAGCGCCGTTAAGTTTCTAATGGAGTTTGAATCAGATCCTGAAAAAATGACACTTGGAAAAAATGTCGCAGTGATTGGCGACGGAGATGTTGCCATGGATGTGGTTCGTCTGGCGATGAGACTTGGTTCCCAGGCGATGATTTTATCCGCTGTTTTACGTGAAGACATGAACTGTTCTGATTATGAGTTTGCCGAAGCTGAACATGAGGGAGCGAAAATGCACTTTGGCGTTTCTGTTGTCGAAGTGATAAAAAATGGCGACAAAATTGTAAAGCTCAAATGCGTTAAAATGGAGAAAAAACAAAAAGGCGAAGAAGGTTTCAATGCCGCCATTCCTTTTCTTCGCTACAAACCGGTTGCCGGAAGCGAATTTGAAATTGAATCGGATATGCTGGTTGCGTCCATTGGCCAGGCCACAGATTTAACCGGTTTTGAATCTGTCGTAAAAGGACCGTATTTTCAAGTGGATCACAATTACCTTGTCAAAGGCAAAACAAATGTATTTGCCGGCGGCGACGCTATAAAAATTGATTTAATAACTACGGCTGTTGGTCATGGCCGTAAGGCTGCGGAGTCCATTGATCTAGTTTTAAACGGCAAGGAACTTCCTTCAAAACCCAGACAAGAAGTGATTTCATACAAGAAAATGCACCCTTATTTTTACCCCGAACTCCCGCGCGAAAAAAGAAGCCACCTTAAAATAAGCTCGGTAAAAAATAATTTTGCAGAAATCCTTGTTTCACTTGAAGAAAATTTGGCAACAAAAGAATCCGAAAGATGCTTAAGCTGCGGGCTTTGTTTTTCGTGCAAGCAATGCCAGAAATACTGTCCCCAGGAAGCCATAACGTATACGAAAAGTAAACCTGTCGGCGAAACCATGTTTACGATCTATGAGAAATGCGTTGGCTGTCATATATGTTCAGAAATTTGTCCATGCGGCTACATCGATATGGGAATGGGCGAAGATTTATAAATCAAGGGCAATCAAATTTGCGCGAAGATCATAGGCTGATAAATAAAATTTCGTCAGCCTATGATTTAATTTTTAAAATTTACCAGACAATTCAACGCCATAAGTCTGCGGTTCTCCATTTTGCGCTAGAATGATGGTTGGACTTACCTTTAAACTAAATATATGTAAATTCTGCAGTAACTCGTCATTAAATAAATCGGTGAAAAAAAACGGTCTAATGATTTCATAAATCTTAAAGGCAACAAGCCCAATGATTCCACCACCGATAAAAATACCACCAAATACTTGTAAGGGTACATTAACGTTAGTAGGACTAGAACCTACCCCTAAAGAAATTCCACCAAGTATAATTGCTCCAATTGAACCAAGTTCGCCATATAACGCTGTTTTAGCTCCCGTCTTGTCGCCTTGAACAAAAGATCCAACGCCAAAGCCAGGTAAAATATTAAATAAATAAGCTTTTAAAGTATATTTTTTCTTATCAAAAAATATAATCTTTCTATCTTCTCTTGACAAGCCTGCAGACATTTTGTTTATTAAATCTTTATTACTAAACATATCACTGTCTATTAAAGAAAGAATATCGAATCGATTATTTGAATTTATCGCCAGAAGAGTTATTTCAGGTAATTTTTTATCCATTTCAACTGCCATCTCGTTGCTGACTTTTGAAATAACTGTAAACAGGTTTCCGTCTAATGTGGATTCTGTTTGACCATCAAATATAATTCTTTCAGTAGAAACCTCAATGGATTTAGAAAATATTTGAACCTGCCCTTCGTTTGCAGAAAAACTTCCAACGATAACGATATCTGCATTGTATTTTTTAGCTACATTT
>JAOUFY010000119.1 GCA_029857955.1 Spirochaetia bacterium | reverse complement strand
GACAACAAGGAAAAGTTAAATACGGACTAACCGATTGCCTGGTTGGAGGATTTGCGATGATGTTTTTTCAGGATGCTTCGATTTTAGAATTTCAACGCCGATGGGAAGAGGACGAGCAGCGCAGCAACCTTCAAAGTATTTTCGGTTTAGAGAAAACACCAAGTGATTCACAATTCCGCGAAATCCTGGATGCAATTCATCCGGATTCTCTGTATGATACTTTTACAATGCTCTATAATCGGATGCAGCGCGGTAAATTTCTTGAATCGTTTGAATTTTTGCATGATCGATATATAATCGCTATTGATGCCACGGAATACTTTCATTCTGAAACAATAAATTGTTCTAACTGTTTGACAAAAAAAATAAACGGAGTCACGCATTATTCACATTCTGTTTTGCAGGCTGCGATGGTGCATCCGGATTTAAGAAATATTATTCCACTTGAACCAGAAGCAATTAGCAACAGCGATGGCGCTAAAAAACAGGATTGCGAATTAAACGCGGCAAAGCGTTGGTTGAACCGCTTTCGCAGAAAACACCCGAAAATAAAGGCTTTTATTGCCGGAGGCGGCCTTTATTCGCATGAACCTTTTATCCATGATCTTAAGGAAGCGGATTTCTCATTTCTACTGGTTGCTAAACCAGCTGATCACAAGTTTCTTTTTCAAAAATTAGAGCAACTGGAAATGACAAATAAATTGCATACCTTGGAAGTGATTGATTCAAAAAATAATATGCATACATACCGTTGGGCAAATGAATTACCAATAAAATCTGATAATCGTCTGAAAATCAATTACTTCTCTTACGAACTTTTTAATGCAGATAAAGACAAAATAACTTACAAAAATAGTTGGGTTACGGATATAGCTGTGGCTCAATCCAATATCGTAGCATTGGTTCGCGGTGCGAGGGCAAGGTGGAAAGTTGAAAATGAAGGATTTAACACATTAAAAAATCACGGATATGAAATCGAACACAACTATGGCCATGGCAGTAAAAATCTTTCGTACAATTTCTACCTTTTAAATTTGTTAGCATTCTTTACACATCAAATTCTTGAAATGACCTGCCGGTTATACAAAAAAGCAAGAGCAAAATTTAGTGCTCGAAAAGAATACTGGAACCAAATGCGGTGCACATTCCGGATCATGCAATTTCAATGTTGGAATGAATACATCTTTAGGATTATCGGTCGACCGCGCCCGCCTTAAGCCAATTTTCACCGGGAATTTCTGTATATATGGGGGGTAAATAATGCTGTATATATTATGTCAGAATATGATATTGGCTTCATGAGCCAGAAATCGAAACTTACAAACGAAGAAATAATCAGGAAATATAAAGTCCCCATTGATGTAATTGATCGACTTATTGATGAAGTTGGCGCTGAAATGGATGAGCAAATTGATGATATGGATTTATCAGATATGGAAAGCGCTGCGATATTTTATCGCAATCGAATTGGTGAAAAATTATTAGCCGAATTTGTTGAAAGGAAGGATATTAAAGTAAAAAAAAACGTTAAAAAGTAGTGAATTATTAAAAATTAAAGATTCGAAAAAAAGAAATATTTTTACAACTGCAGGTAAAGTCAGAATTTCAAGAACACGTTTTTTTAATACGGTCACCAAAGAATATATATATCCTCTGGATGAAGAATTAGATATTACGAAAAGTCTGGTGACCAAAGCGCTGGCCAAGAATCTTTCTTTGATAAATATTTTTACTGCATTTGACCATGGCCAAAAAATAGTCAAAGATTTATTGCAGCTTGACATTCCTAAAAAAATTCTGCAAACTGTTTCTTACAATATTGGAACGAAATTGACTGAATATTTTCAAAAAGACATAACAACTGAAGAACAAATATCATTGTTTGAAAAGAAACCTGTTGATGTTCAGTATTTTTTAACAGATGGTGGACAAACACCGCTTCTTGAAAAAATTGATAAGAAGTCTGTTAATAAATCGGAAGGTTCAGATAAAAGAGGCAAAAAACCCAATAAAAAAGGGCCTAAAAATGAAAAAAAATACCGGGAAGCGAAAGTTGGTTTATTTTTCAGCAGTAAAGATATTTTAAAAATCAATACAAAGAACAATGTGGAACGTACTGAAATCAAGAATAAAAGGTTTGTTATAAGTTTACATCATGGCCTTGAGCATTTTGAAAAGACAGTAAGAAAAGCTTCATTGATTCTGGGGGCTTCTCAAGCCAAAACAATTGTATTTCTTTCTGACGGCGCAGAGTGGTGCAAAACTATTCAAAATAAAGTTTTCCCGAATGCTGTTAGAATTCTTGACTGGTATCATGCCATGGAACATTTATGGGGTGTTGCAAAAAAGTTTTTCGGCGAATCCGCTGAAAAAGAATTTACTTTGTGGGCCAAACCTCTTGAGGAACTTTTATGGAATGGCCAAATACATTTGGCGCTTACTATGATTATGGATACCATAAAATCTACGAACAAAAATACCGATGCGCTATTTAATTTATACCATTATTTCAAAAGCAATGAGCAGGCAATGAAATATAAAGTGTTTAGAGAAAATGGTTATTTTATTGGCAGTGGTTCAATCGAATCTGCAATAAAATATATTATGACCACAAGGTTCAAAATGACCGGTTGTCATTGGAGAAGAGATAATGCAGAAGCTCTGATGTGGCTGCGAGCAAAGTACTTTGAAGACAGATGGGATGAATTTTGGGGAAAAATGAAATATCGAAATTTCATGCAGGGAGAAGATATCTACAAATTAGCCGCCTAATCCCCCGGATATAGCCGCTCCCTTGTATTTAATTGAAATCGTAATTATGCAGATACCAAATTGTATAGAAAACCGGTTGTATCACATAACGCTAGCTTATACGTCGTGCCGCAGGCATGACCCCCTTTACGGGGCGAAGGGCAGCCTGTCTGCCCGGAGGTATAAGCTTAGTTGAGTCTGTAGAATAAGTCTTGCTTTACAAATATATAAGCATCTTTACTCTGGCATATGGCAAAATACAAACACTCGAACCCGTCACAGATTGAATTTATTCCGATTGACTATAGTAAACAATT
>JAOUFY010000064.1 GCA_029857955.1 Spirochaetia bacterium | reverse complement strand
CGCATATAGATTTTCGCATGCATAGCGCTCAAAAAGAAAACAACAAAGCCGTTAAATCAGGTGAAGTTCTTTTGGTAAATGATCCTTACCCAAACAGCGAAGGGGCCATACGCATGGGTCTCGTGCCAGTAGGCGGCGCAATGAACGCTACAGATATACTTAAAAATCCAGAGAAGCTGGATTTACTTTTCGTTATTATGGACGACAAGTTTATTGAAAATCCGGATTTAATGGAAGCTTTAACAAATGCTTTCGGCAAAACTAAAAATGTAATTTTATTTTCTCCGTACTCCAGTGAAGTAGATTCCAAAGCGGCAGTGGTGTTACCAATTGCATCAAACCTGGAACAGGAAGGAACTTTTATAAACGTAGACGGTATTGCGCAAAAATTTAAACCTGTAATAACAAAAACAAAAGTTAAATCTTTTGCAGAAATAATTGATTTATTAAATAAAACGAGAGCGGCTTTTACATAAAAACGTAAAAATAAGGAAATGTATGGGTGAAGAAATTATAATTGCCATAATAAAACTGCTGATTTTCTTTTTTGCCATGTTCACGGCCGCAGCCTACACAACTTTAGCCGAAAGAAAAATAATGTCTTATATGCAATTGAGAAAAGGACCAAATCGGGCAGGTCCATGGGGTTTTCTACAGCCTCTTGCAGACGGTATTAAATTTATATTTAAAGAAGAAATTGTTCCTGCTCATACCGACAATAAATTGTTTATTCTTGGCCCATTGTTGATGATAGCCGTATCTCTGATGCCATGGGTTGCGATTCCATTTGGCGATAAAATCACGATTTTTGGCCGTGAAGTTTACATGCAGCTTGTGGATATAAATACAGGCGCATTATTTATGATTTCCATATCGTCATTGGGCGTATATGGAATCATTCTTGGCGGCTGGGCTTCAAACAACAAGTTTTCTTTGATGGGCGCAGTCAGGGCATCTGCACAAATGATCAGTTATGAATTACCCCTGGGTTTATCGTTGGCTGCTATTTTTATTTTAAGCGGAACCATAGGAACAAGGGATATTATTTTAAAGCAAATTGAATCTCCCTGGCAGTGGAATATATTTGTTCAACCCTTGGGCTTTATCATTTTTTTTACCAGCATGCTGGCAGAAACCAATCGAACTCCATTTGATCTTGCCGAGTGTGATTCGGAGCTGTTGGCCGGATACCATACTGAATATGGCGGTTTTAAATTTTCATTATTTTTATTTGGCGAATACATCAACATCATCACTGCTTCGGCATTTATGGCGGTATTGTATCTGGGCGGCTGGTCAATACCCTTTGTAAATCTGCATGATCTGGGGTTATCTGATAACCTCATCGGAATCATTTCTGTTTTTGTAGTACTTGCGAAAACCGCATTTTTTGTATTTGTATTTATCTGGGTAAGATGGACACTTCCGCGCTTTAGATATGATCAGTTGATGGATCTTGGCTGGAAAATGTTGTTACCGCTTTCTATTGTTAATCTTATGATTACAGCAGCGGTGGTGTTATTTGTTTAACAGGGTATTTAAGGGGAGATGGTAGAATGATCAACGTACGTGAAAAATACCTCGGAAGCAACGATAAAATGAGCTTCATGGATCGTATCTACCTGCCCGCTATTTTTAAAGGTATGTTCGTAACCTTAAAACATATGTTATTTTCAAAATCCGTAACGACACAATACCCTGAAGAAAAACGAGTTATTGCGCCGCGATACAGAGGAAGGCATGTTTTAAAACGAGACGAACAGGGCAGGGAACGATGTACGGCATGTTACTGTTGCGCCTTCATTTGCCCGGCTTCATGTATCAGAATAGTTGCAGAGGAAGTAACTCCAGAAATTCAGCATAACCATCCCGGCGAAAAGTATGCAAAGGTATTTGAAATTGATTTGTTTCGTTGTATATATTGCGGGTTTTGTCAGGAAGCCTGCCCAAAGGCTGCTATCTTTTTAGAAGATATCTATGAATTAGCCGTTGACAGTCGTGACAAATTTATTATTGGAAAAGATGTTTTAGTGGATAAAAAAGGGGGGCCAAGAAAAATTCGAGTTTAGAGTTTTATCAGGCAAATATGGAAACTTCCTCATTAATTACTTTTATAAAGCCGTTTGTATTTTATACATTTGCAAGTTTAGCGGTCATTTCGGCAATTATGGTTATTGTCTCAAGGAACCCTTTAAACAGCGCGGTAATGCTTGTTTTAACTTTTTTTTCCATTGCAGCAGTTTATGCGTTGATGGGTTCAGAGGTAATTGCTGTTTTCCAAATACTTGTGTACGCCGGTGCAATCATGGTACTTGTAATTTTTGTAATTATGTTTTTAAACTTAAGGCCGAGCAACTTAAAAATACAATTTAATCACATAATTAGATCAGGTATCGCTATAGTTTTTATGTTGATTATGTTTATAGCTACAATGTCTTTATTGACCGAAGGCGTTCCATTCTACATGGCAAATGCAGCCAAGGGCGACATCACTCAGGCAGTACTTGAATCACAGGGCGCGTTTCAATTGTTCTCACGGGCTCTTTTTACTGAATATTTATTGCCATTTGAATTAACATCTTTGCTTCTTACCGTAGCCATAATTGGTGTGGTTGTTTTAATTCGCGGAATTACAAATACTGTTGCTACAAAGAAGGAAAATTTTAAAACCAAAGGAGACGGAAAATAAAATGGCGGCAGGTTTAAACGTTATGGAAATTACCCAGACTCATTATATTGTTTTAAGCGTTCTTTTGTTTTGCATTGGAGCCGTCGGAGTTTTGGTAAGAAGAAACGCCATTGTTATTTTTTTATGCGTTGAAATTATGTTAAATGCTGTAAACATTGCTCTTGTTGCTTTTTCACGCGGACTTGATCAAAACCGCGGCGAAGTGTTTGTATTTTTTGTAATCGCTGTAGCTGCCGCAGAATCGGCAATTGGTTTAAGTTTATTGATTTTATTGTATAGACAAAAAAGAACTTTAGATGTTGATGAGATCAACTCTCTTAAAGGTTAATAAAAAGGTTAAAAGGGTAGATTTATATGATAGAAAATGTCTGGTTAATAACAGCCCTCCCGCTAGCCGGTTTTATTATAATTGGTTTGCTTGGCAATCGCTTCGGTGAAAAATTGTCGGGCATTATCGCATCCCTTTTCAGCTCATTAGCTTTTATTGTAACGGCTATGATCTTTATAGAAGTGCTAACGAAAGAAGAATCTGCCAGAAAAATTGTAGTTAAACTTTTTGATTGGATCGTTGCGGGTAAAATAAACGCTTCGGTTGCCTATCAGATTGATCCTCTTTCACTCGTGATGACGCTGGTGGTAACCGGAGTTGGAAGCCTGATTCATTTTTATTCAATAGGTTACATGCATGGAGATAAACTCTCTGCAAAATATTTTGCGTATTTAAATTTGTTCATGTTTTCCATGTTAAACCTGGTACTTGGCTCCAATTTACTGATCATGTTTCTAGGATGGGAAGGCGTGGGTCTATGCTCTTACCTTTTAATTGGTTATTACTATGAAACAAAAGAAGCAGGCGATGCCGGTAAAAAAGCTTTTATTGTAAACCGGATAGGCGATTTTGGATTTTTAATTGGTATTTTTTTAATTATATTTGTTTTTGGAACTCTTGATTTTTCTGAACTTGAACATCTGGCCAAAGATCATCACAGCGGAGAATTGGTAATTTTTTGGATCACTCTCATGTTGTTTATCGGCGCAACAGGAAAGTCTGCGCAAATACCTCTTTATGTCTGGCTTCCTGATGCAATGGCAGGACCTACCCCTGTGTCGGCCTTGATTCACGCAGCAACAATGGTGACTTCAGGCGTTTATATGCTGGCAAGACTCAGCTTTTTATATGTTAAAGCTCCCGAAACGATGTTCATCATTTGTATCATCGGGGCATTAACGGCATTGTTTGCCGCAACCATCGGTATGTTGCAAAATGACATTAAAAAAGTTCTGGCCTATTCAACGGTAAGTCAGTTGGGTTATATGTTTATGGGTGTAGGAGCCGGGGCATTTAGCGCCGGGATTTTTCATGTTGTGACCCATGCTTTCTTTAAAGCTCTTTTGTTTTTAGGCGCAGGCTCTGTCATCTATGCAATGCATCATGAACAAGATATTCGAAACATGGGCGGTTTAAGAAAAAAACTTCCAATCACTCACATTACGTTTTTAATTGGAACTCTTGCTATAGCCGGAACCCCGCTTTTTTCAGGATTTTTCAGTAAAGATGAAATTCTCTGGAAGGTTTTTAATTACAGTCCGGCAATCTGGGTTATCGGCGCAACCGGAGCATTGATCACTTCGTATTATATGTTTCGATTATATTTTGTAACTTTTTATGGAGAATCCCGATCTCATGATCATCATGGTTTAGACGGGCATGATCAGGGGGTGCATGAATCACCTTTGATCATGACTCTTCCTTTAATAATTCTTGCTGTGCTTGCTTTAGCCGGCGGATTTCTGGGCATACCTCATATTCTTGATATATTTCATTCGGGAAATATTATTGAAGAATTTTTACATCACAGTGTTTCTGACAATGCCGTTGTTTCACATGGCAAATATATGGAAATTTTACTGATGGGAATATCTGTTTTACTGGCGTTTGTGGGTTTTATCTTTTCATACAAATTATTTTTTAAGAATAAAGGCATCCCACGAAAAGATGAAGAATATGCGGGATTGCAAAAGACCGTTTATAATAAATATTATATTGATGAAATTTATAACATTGCCTTTGTAAAAAGCATCTATCATTTTGCCCTTGTTTTATGGAGAGCCTTTGATGTATTTGTTATCGATGGCATTGTCAACGGCGTCGCTCGATTATTAAAAAACCTGGGTCAGGGAATGAGAGAAACCGAAACAGGAGTTGTGCATGATTACATGATGTACATGGCTGGCGGTCTGGTTTCATTTTTTGTTTTGTTGTTTTTGTTTTATTTATAGGGAGATTACGGTGGAATCATTACCAATATTAAGTATTATAACATTTTTACCTCTGCTGGGTATTGGAATCATTGCATTGATTCCCGGTAAAAATAAAAACCTCGTTCATGCCTTTATTACAATTTTTACAGGAATTACCTTTTTAATTTCCCTGTTTTTAATCAATGCTTTTAAGGCAGATACAAGCGGATTCCAATTTATTGAAAAAATCAATTGGATTCCTTCCGTCGGTATTCAGTATTTTATGGGGCTTGATGGAATTTCCATATATCTGGTTATATTAACCACGTTTTTAACATTTATTGCTTCGATATCAGCTTATACCGCTATTGAAATTCGAGTAAAAGAATTTGCAATCACACTTTTATTTCTTGAAGTTGGTATGATTGGCGTATTTTTAGCCCTTGATCTTTTTTTATTTTATATTTTTTGGGAACTCATTTTAATTCCCATGTATCTGATGATAGGAATCTGGGGTGGTAAAAACAGATTGTATGCATCATTAAAATTTTTTCTTTATACACTGGCTGGTTCTACCTTAATGCTGCTGGCAGCAATTTATATGGCCTATCAGGTGAAACTTCAAACCGGTCAGATGAGCTTTAGTTTATTAGATATGCAGGCTTTAACGCTAACGCCAAAAATTCAAACACCGCTTTTTTTGGCTTTTGCGCTGGCATTTGCTATAAAAGTTCCTTATTTTCCATTTCATACATGGTTGCCCGACGCACATACAGAAGCTCCGACAGCTGGTTCGGTCATTCTCGCCGGAGTTTTATTAAAGATGGGTACTTATGGTTTTATACGATTTAATATTCCCTTATTTCCCGATGCGACGGTAGCTCTAGCGCCTTTTATGTCAATACTTGCAGTAGTGGGTATTGTTTATGGAGCGTTCATGGCACTGGTACAGACTGATGTAAAACGGCTTGTTGCATATTCTTCAGTATCACATATGGGTTTTATCATGCTTGGTATATTTGCCTTAAACGAAGAAGGTTTAAACGGAGCTGTTTTACAAATGCTCAATCATGGAATCTCTACGGGAATGTTGTTTTTACTTGTGGGTATGATATATGAAAGGAGGCATACGCGTATGATCAACGAATATGGCGGTATTGCTAAAAAAATGCCCATTTTTGCCGTTTACACGATGATCGCTATGTTATCGTCTATAGCTTTGCCCGGTACAAACGGTTTTGTCGGTGAATTTTTAATTTTATCTGGCGGTTTTTTACGTGATCACGCATTGGGTATCATCGCTACATCCGGAGTTATTTTTGGCGCTGTTTATATGTTGTGGATGTATCAACGCGTATTTCTTGGCAAAATTGTCAAAAAAGAAAATGAAGAGCTTACTGATTTAAATTTTCGTGAACAATTTATTTTAATACCTCTTGTTGTATTAATTTTTGCCATCGGGGTATATCCCGGGTATATGCTGAAAACTTTTAAAGAGCCTGTTCGTGCTTTGATTGAGATGACGTCTGCAAAATTTAACGATGAGAATACCGTCCAAAAACCAAATGCAACAATTGAGACAAGCGTGGAAAAAAAACTATGAACGATATGATCAGCACAAAACTAAACGAAATCCTCGCTACAAATAATTTTGGGCTTCTTGCTCCACATTTGATTGTTTCTATTGGGGCAGTGATTCTTATGCTCGTATCTGTCATGAGCCGAAATGCATTTCGAAACAATGCAGTACTTGCAATTGCCATTTTATGTGCAGCATTTTACTTTGCCCTACCTCGTGATTTAGCTCAAACCGTCACAGCATTTAATTCAATGGTTTTAAAGGATTTTTTTTCAAGTGTTGAAATTCTGTTGTTTACATTGACGGGAATTTTAGTCGTATTGATATCTCATAATTATTTAAAAAAACGAAGTACCGACATACCTGAATATTACTCACTGCTTTTATTTGCAATAAGCGGTATGATGTTTATGGCATCTTCTGCTGATTTAATCATGGTGTACATTGGAATTGAGGTTCTTTCTGTCGCACTATACGTGATGGCAGCCATTGATACAAAAGATATTAACTCTACTGAAGCAGGTATTAAATATTTTTTAATGAGTGTATTTGCTTCAGCCTTTCTGCTTTTTGGAATTGCATTTATATATGGATCAGTTGGATCAACTTCATTTTCGGCGATAAAAGATTTTGCAATGTTCAATGGTTTTAATTCATCGCATTTTTTATATGCAGGTGTTTTGTTGATTCTGGCAGGAATGGCGTTTAAAATTAGTCTTGCGCCATTTCACCTGTGGACACCAGATGTTTACCAGGGCGCGCCTCTTTCTGTTACAGCCTTTTTATCTACAGGTCCCAAAATTGCTGTTTTTGCGTTTTTATTTCGTTTTTTTTACCAGTTTCAAAATGTACAGCCGTATCCAGAGCTTCTTCAAGACATTGTTGTCGCTCTAGCTGTAATAACAATGATAGTCGGTAACTTGCTTGCTTTAAATCAGGAAGATGTAAAACGCATGCTTGCTTTTTCTTCGGTGACACACATGGGTTATGTGATGACGGCATTTACGACACATTCAACCGAGGCAGTTTCAAGCGCTATGTTTTATTTTACAGCGTATATTTTTATGAACCTTGGCTCTTTTGCGCTTCTTTCTGTGATTTCGCGTGATAATGACAAAAATTTAAATGTTGAAAATTTTAAAGGTATGGCAGCTAAAAAACCGCTTCTTGCATTTTTGTTTATGATTTTTCTTCTTAGCCTTGCGGGAATTCCTCCAATGATTGGTTTTGCGGCTAAATTTTTTATTTTCTCATCGGTAATACATGCACATATGTATTTACTGGCAATTATCGGTATTTTAAACTCAGCTGTATCGGCGTATTACTATTTGAGAATTATTGTCAATATGTATTTAAAAACACAAAATGAAGATACCGGCAATAACTTTAAAGAAATTAACTTTGCTGTACCAGAAATCACTGTGGTTGCCATTAGTTTTCTTGCAGTTATTTTTCTTGGTTTGCAACCTTCATTTTTAATTCAGTGGTTGTCAAAAATTGTTATTTAAATATTAAACGAATTCAAATCAAAAACCGTCGAAGATATTGTTTTTAAAAACATAATTTATCGACGGTTTTTAACTAAGGGAACAGTTTTATTTAATAATTACATGTTCCCTGTTCATTTTGTCTAATTGTTAATTTCTTTGTTCTCTTTGGGTGCAGTACTTGTACCAGTCTTTAAATTCATAATTGGTACATTTTTCCCGGTACTATCAATAACTTCAAGTCTGGACTCTGGATTTTCAAAGTCGAGTGAAAAGTTAAACTGAACGGGAGTTGAAATGTTTCCCACTCTGTCTTCTGCTTTAACAAGTATAACGTACTTATCCGCATTTTTCAGTTGAATAGGTTTTTCATATTTAACATATTCTTCATCGTTTACTTTTATGTAAAGCATGGCCATACCTGAGCCTTCATCAATACCTTCAAAGGCAACTTCGGTACTTGGTGAAACAATGTATTCGCCTCCAGCATTTTTTACTTCGGCGCTTGGTATGGTTACAAGTTTTCCATTTCGTTCTTTAAGGTTATCGCTTTTTTTAATCCGGACCAAGGGCGGTTTACTGTCAACGGTAACGAGAAACTTTTTAACTTTTGTCATATTTCCTACATTATCCAGAGCTGAGTAATAAAACTCAACATCGCCCTCTTTTTGCATTGTAAAGAAATTTGCGTTTGAACTGATGCCAGATCCTCTTTCTACCAATTCTTCAGGTGAAAACCCTCCATATGTCATACGAACGCCAGAGCCGGATGGATTATCTACTGCCGCAACAAAAAATTTGGTACGGTTGGAGCAAAATATACGAATTCCATCTGTGTACAATTGACGATCGCTATCAATCGAAATGTTAGGGGGTGTATTATCTACATAAACCTGAAAAAGATTTGCTTTTTCAATATTACCGCCATTGTCTATAGAACGATAATGAACAATATGGTTACCTTCAGATAGAATATTAAAAGGATTCATATATTCTTGAAATGGCATATCATCAAGACTATACTCCATTTTTTGAACTCCAGTACCGACATCTTTTGAATTTAGTTTGAAAAAGCTGTCACTGCTTACATATCGAATTGTTCCATTAAAAAAGTTTTCAGCTTTCCTCTTATAAAAAGGATCCAAACCTTTTTTAGTAGACCTAATCGACGTGTTGACGGTACTTTCATTAGCATCTACATTTTCTACCTGACGATCCTGGGCAGAGACTCCTACACTATATATCAGCGCTGAGACAGCGCAAATTCGAGAGACAATTGAAATGAATGTTCTTGACATAATTCCTCCATAAGATTCATTTCTATAATTATACAAAATCTAAAACAAAATGACAAATAATAACAGATATATTATAAATAAAATAACTAATCATGCGCATTTTCTTAAAATATTAATTTACATCCCATTTCTATAAGCATTTGACAACATGAATTTATTCGAAGATTTGCCTTATGGGTAATGCCGAAAAACTTACAAATGACTTAAAGTCTCTCGAAAGTGAAGTTCAACAACGTTTAGCAAAAGCTGTTGAAGAAAAAGACCTTGAAAATATATCTATTGAATTTTTAGGAAAAAAAGGAAAGCTTACAAATGTATTGAAAGCTCTTGGAACAGTTTCTAGCGAAGAGCGGGGTCAAATAGGTAAATTTGCCAATGAGTTAAAAAATTCCCTCGAACAAAGCATTGAAACCAGTCGTCAACACATACTTGAGCAATACTACAATAAACTGGCAGAAACAGAGTGGTTTGATGCCACAATTTTGCCGGCTCGTTTTCCGGCTGGATTTCATGGCGGAGATGTTAAAGGGCATATTCACCCAATCAGCGCCATGCAAAAACGTCTTGAAGATATATTTTCCTCCATGGGGTTTAGTATTATGGATGGCCCTCAGGTTGAAACGGATCAAAATAATTTTGGAATGTTGAATTTTACCGACGACCATCCGGCAAGAGAAATGCAGGATACGTTTTACACTGAACAGGATCATCTTCTTCGAACACATACATCTTCTGTACAAATTCGCGGTATGAAAAAACTTAAGCCGCCAATGAGGATGATTGCTCCTGGCCGGGTTTTTCGTTATGAAGAGCTTGACGCATCACATGAGCATACGTTTTATCAAATGGAGGGTATGGTGATCGATCATACGGTCAGTGTTTCTAACCTTCTTCATTTAATGCATACCCTTCTTGAAGAAATATTTCAAAAACATGTCGAAGTGAGGTTAAGACCAGGGTATTTTCCTTTTGTGGAACCAGGGTTTGAGCTAGATATGAAGTGTCTGATATGCGGCGGCAAAGGTTGTCCTGTTTGCAAGTACAGTGGTTGGAGTGAAGTTCTGCCATGCGGATTGGTTCATCCTAACGTAATAAAATCAGGCGGCCTAAATCCTTCTCAATGGCAGGGCGCTGCTTTTGGTCTTGGCTTGAATAGGCTTGTGATGATGTGGTATGGTATTGAAGATATTCGATATTTTCAAAATCCTGATCCAGATTTTCTCTATCAATTTTAATGAAAATGATGAGCAACGTTTACCAAAACAAATTGATCTCTCCTATACAATACAATGTATCTTGCGCGGGGGAGACTAAAGGGCATTTGTCCTATAAAAAAGATTTACCTAAAATACAGGAACAAATATGAAATTATCTTTTAACTGGTTAAATGAATTTATAGATTTAAGTGATGTAAAAATTGGAGAACTTGCCGATTTGCTGACCATGAAAACCTGCGAAGTGGAAGAATATAGCGAGCTAAGACCGGATCTTGAAAATTTTATCGTTGCTGAGGTTCGTAATGTAGAAAAGCATCCTGATGCCGACAAGTTGCGCGTATGTCAGGTTTTTGACGGCGCAAATACCTTACAGATTGTAACAGGAGCTCCCAACGTTGCCTCAGGTAAGAAGTATCCTCTTGCGCCGCTGGGTGTCGTAATGCCGGGCGGACTAGAAATAAAGCCTGCAAAGCTGCGAGGTGTTGATTCAAACGGCATGTTATGCTCTTCAAGCGAGCTTGACCTGGAAAATTTTATATTTACTTTAGGCGAAAAAGAAGACGGTCTTCTTGCTTTACCAGACTCGATGATTACAGGATCTGCGATACGAAATGCTTTTTGTCTCGATGATTTTATTCTGGAAATTGATAATAAGTCAATCACGCATCGTCCTGATCTATGGAGTCACTTTGGTTTTGCAAGAGAAATTGCTTCATTAACCGGAAAATCATTAAAACCTGCTTTAAAATCAACGATAAAGGAAGATCCATCAGTAGATGACAGAAGTAAAAAAGTTACCTGTAAAATCGAAAGTTTAAAAAAGGGTGATGTGACCAGTCATGCTGCCATTGCTTATTCATGGGCAAATCTTGAAAATATTGTAATTAAACCATCCGAAATAAAAACTCAAGCCAGGCTGATTGCTGCAGGAATGCGTCCGATAAATAATGTTGTGGATGTTTCAAATTACGTTATGCTTGAAATGGGGCAGCCAAATCATGCCTTTGATCGCAGCAAAATTAGCGAAAACATTGGAATAAAATTTGCCAAAGGTAATGAAAGGCTTCGTTTGATTGACAAACGAGAAATTTTAATTCCTGCCGGTATTGTATTGATTACTGATAACGATCGACCAGTGGCTCTTGCCGGTGTCATGGGAGGCGAAGACACAGAGGTTTCCGGTTTAACAACATCATTGTTTTTGGAATCAGCAACTTTTTATCGAAAAGATATTCGAAAGGCGGTTTCAAGTACAGGCATTCGAAGTGAAGCTTCTCAGCGTTTTGAAAAAGGACAAAATCCTGAAAATAGTATAAATGCCGTATATCGTTTTGCGGATTTACTGAAAGAATCAAACCCTGATTTACGAATTGGAAAAGTTGAACATTTGGCCGTCGAAGATTTTAAACAAAATAAAATCACAACAAGTATTTCATATATTTTAAAACGACTGGGTAATGTAAAAATAAATTCCAATAAAATTATAGAAATTCTATCATCTCTGGGGATGAAATGTATTGTTAATGGCGATAATCTTGAAGTCCATGTTCCGGTTTATCGATCATATTTTGATATTGAAATTCCCGATGATCTTGTTGAGGAAATTGGACGAATCATTGGATACAATCAAATTACCCCTGAACCAATTTTAGTTTCATGCAAGGTACCTGATTTTCAAAATAAACTGCGCGCTTATGAACATCAACTACGAAATTTAATGAGCCATTCTTATCAGTTTAGCGAAGTTTATAACTATGCTTTCCAAGGCGCCGGCGATATCGAGGCAGATTCGCGATATTGCATTCACCAAAACAGTAAAGCGGTTAAAATGAAAAATCCGATCAACAAAGAGTTAGAGTTTTTAAGAATATCGCCTTTACCTGGTTTATTAAAAAATATTGCAGAGAATCACAAAAGATTTTCAGATTTACGATTTTTCGAGCTTGAGCGAATTTTTTTACCTAATGATGGCAAACAAGATGAGAAATCGCTTCCTGTCGAAAAATATTTTCTTGCGGGTATTATGCAGACGGATCTATCGTCAGATGACAATCTATCGACATTGTTAACGATGGTTACTGATATCCTGGTTAATTCAGGTTTTCACTATTATGATTTAATTCGTCAACAGCTTGTAGAACCTGTTTTTCATCCAGGACGTGCAGGGCAGATTAAGTGGAAGAATAAAGATTTAAAAGAAATTGTTTTAGTGAAATGGGGCGAAGTTCATCCGAAACTGGTAAATCAATACGACATTTTAAAACGTATTTATTATTTTGAAATGTTTACTGATGAAATTCTTGAATGTAAAACTCAAATAGAAAAAAAATCTCATTCTAATTATATACCGGTACATAGATACCCTGCATCTGAATTTGAATTTACGGTTGTAACTGATGTAAAAACAAATTTCGCAACGATTTTGGATGTAATTGGCATACCGAAACCGACAAACTTGGATACCGATGTAAAAACAACACTGGAATCAGTAGAACATTTAACCACATACATTGGCGAAGCGATACCAAATGGTAAAAAAGCTGTTTCAATAAAAGTACGCTGGCGAAACCGAGCAAGAACTATGGAGCATGAAGAAATTAAAACTCTTCAGGAAAAGTTGGTCACCGACCTCGCTAAAGCAGGTTTAGGTTTGCGATAAAACGAAGGGGCGCGAAAACG
>JAOUFY010000063.1 GCA_029857955.1 Spirochaetia bacterium | reverse complement strand
TCGTTAATTCTGTCCATTATGTCTTTGGGAAGTTTTGATTCTTCTTTTAAGGGTTTCATGCGACCAATATCAAATTCTTCGACTGTATATAACGCACTATTTTCTTACTAAAAAGTAGCCGCTCCCCGTAAGGGCGCGCCAAGCCCTTATAACTTCAGTTTACACTACATCTTGATTTTAACAATTGATATTATGGCAGATAAACCTCATCTACTCGATTTAAACCTGCAGGAATGGAGTGAATATATCATTGGAATCGGGCATAAAAAATACCGCGCCCGACAAATTTTTGAATGGCTCCACACTCACCTGGAACTTGATGTAACACGATTTAGTAACATCCCTGATGATATTAAAAATCATATTCTCAATGATTTCTACACAACCCCTGCCAAAGTAGTTAAGCATTTAAAAAGTACAGACGGTACCGAAAAAATATTATTTGAGATGAAAGATCAAAAATTTGTCGAAACGGTATGGCTTAAACTTCGAAACAGAAACACGGTATGCGTTTCATCTCAGGCCGGCTGCTCTCTTTATTGTGAATTTTGCATGACCGCCAAAGGTAAATTTCAAGGTAATCTTTCGACCGGTGAAATTCTTGAACAGGTTTACATATTTAAAAGACTTGTCGGTGAAACCGTAAATAATGTCGTTATCATGGGTATGGGAGAACCCCTGATGAATTATGATGCCGTCATGAAAGCCTGTAATTTGTTAAATCATGATTTTGGTTTAAACATTGGCCTTCGGCGAATCACGGTAAGTACGGCAGGGGTATTGCCCGGTATTAAAAAATTTATCAACAATGAAGAACCGTATAACCTTGCAATTTCTGTTCACAGTCTTAACCATGATGTACGCCTGAAAATCATGGATGCTGAAAAAAAATGGCCCATTTCAGATCTTGTAAAATACCTTATTGAGAATAAACACAATTTGAAAAAAAACAAATTAACAATTGAATATCTTATGATCGGCGGTTTAAACATGACCAGCCGAGACGCAAAAGAACTCGGATACCTTGCCCAGAAACTAGACGCAAAAATAAACCTTATACCTTTAAATTTTGAATTTGATGACTATAAGAGACCCGATGAAAAATCCATTGATGCTTTTTTTCAGGCAGTTAAACATTGCGGCGTTCAAGTATTTAACCGTTCATCTCCAGGATATGACATTCAAGCGGCATGCGGCATGTTAAAGTACCAGACAGTATAAAAACCTGAAAGTATTAAACCAGTTTAACTTGAGAAATGGCTTTAGAAAATTCATCTGAAAGCAGCAGGTTTTTTAATTCAGCAGTGCTGCTTACAATAAATGCTGGTTTTTCTTCTTCATTGGCAGGTTCTCTTCTTCGTGAAGAATGTTGTTTTAAATGGTTTAAATACTTTACAAAGATTTCATCATTTAACAGTTCAGATTTTTTATATTTTTTATCGAGATCCCAAATGATCTGAATACCGGTCATTCCATTTTTTTTAGCCGGTAAGATGTCAAGCTCAAGAGAATCGCCAACCATGACGACATTCGATTTATCAAATTTTTCGTTCTTACTTTCGCAATACTCTTTTGCAAGGTTTATAGCTTCCTGAAAAATTCCATTGTTTGGTTTTGGAATTCCGATTTCTTCTGAAATTACAATCACTTTAAAATATTTTTTAATGCCCACATCCTGCATGATCGCGCGTAAAAAAGAAGGACCATTGGCGATAATGCCCAGATAAAAGTGTTTTTCAAGTTCTTTTAAAAAATCGATGGTGTCATCATTTAAAGGATTATACTTTAACCAGTTATCTTCAAGTACGGCCTTAAGTTCACGCTTTAAGTTGATTTTTTCATTTTCAGGAAGCGCCTGTTCAATAAGAACTTTAATGGGTAAAATATGTCCGTCTTTGATCAATTCGTCGCGTTCGTTGAGCAGTCTTTCAAAAGTTATGCTTTCATCACGTTTTTGAATGGTGCGGTAAATCATCAGATAAATCTGTGAATAGGCCGGATCTTCGTTAAATAAAACGTTCCCAACCCCCATAAAAATCCATGGTTTTTGCGGTTTTAAAAATTCACTCATGTTTTAAATAATTCCTCTTTAAATCAATCAACAACAAAACGTTTATCTATTGCATATTAAAATCATCTGGCATCGCGAAATTTTCGAGCTTTGTTTAAAAGATCTTTTGTGTACAATTTACCCGACAATTCATCCTGAACTTCTACCGCAAACTTTTTCATTTCAATGAGATCTGAATCAGGAAATTTTATCATTTGAATTCCTTTCTTTTTAAAAACCTCAAGAGCCCTGTCATTTTCTTTTCGTAAAGAAAGTACCAGCTCACGCGAATATTTTTTCATCACATCAATTACAACTTTTTTTAAATCATCCGGAAGTTGATTAAATTTATGCTGATTGATGAGTGTTGCACCTGTAGAACATGTAAGTTTAATATCGTATATGTAGCTGACTTCATTATACCACTGAAGGCCGATAGCCGCCATAGGAGGTGCATAGACTGCCGATATACCATCGGTCTGAAGCTGGGTTAAAACCGATTCAAAACCAAGAAATACAGGTACAAAACCGTATTTTTGAAACATGGTTTTTACAATTAAATCGCCTGTCGGCGCCCAGATTTTTAAACCCTTCATATCCATAAATACATTCATTTTATGTTTACTCATGAGATAAACAAATCCGCCCTCGCCCCAGGCGGCAAGTACTACGCCTTCTTTTTTAAAATCCTGTTCATATTGATTATATAGGCCTTCAACAACACGATCCACCTCGTCATAATTGCTAAAAAACATGGGTAATTCAAAAATTCTTGCAGATGGTAAAACATCTCCTAACCCCATACCAGAAAAAGCCGCAATATCGATTAACCCTGCTTTAAGTTTTTTAGCCATTGTTTTTTCATCGCCGGCAATACCGCCATAATATGTTTTAACTTCTATACGCCCCTTGGACTGGCTCATGATTTCTCGTTTTATTATTTCAGAATACTTGTGCCATAAACTCCCCTGCGGCGCCATTGTTGCGTATTTAAGCGTAAATTCTGCTGAAAAAAGATGAATTTCGGCAGAAAAAAATAATACAGCAGTAAATACTATTCGAATATAAAATTTATACATGGGAAACCTTTTTAGACGCGTCATACTTAAACAACCTTTTTTTATATTTTTAAAAATCAAAATTCAAAGGAACTGCGACTTACTGGTAAAAGTAACCGTTCCTCCTAAATTCATTTTAACAGAGGCCTCGCCTTTTTTATGAGTCAGCTGAAATTTTATTTAAAATTAATTGAATTCGATTTTTTTTAAAAAAATAAGAACCTTGATTTAAAATTAAACGGGCTGAACTTTCTAATATGCCAGGTCCTTGAAACAAATTATTTTCTTTAAGTGTCTGCCCCGTTGAAACAAGATCTACAATGACATCGGAGATACCGGTCAAAGGTGCGATCTCGATAGAACCGTACAATTCAATGATCTGTACGTTAAAGCCGTGCTCAAAAAAATATTTTGAAGTTAAATTCGGATATTTCGTTGCCACCCTGATATTTTTTTTACTTTTCCAGTCTTTTGTCTGCTCGCTGTAGGCAATACATAAATTACACTTACCAAATGGAAGCTCGGCCGGAATATACACATCAAAGTTATGTTCAAACAAAAGATCATAACCAATTATACCAAGATCACATGAACCATGCTCTACATAAGTACCGACATCCTTTGAACGAACCAGGACATATTCAATTTTGTTTTCAACATCCTGGAATATCAACTTGCGATTGGTAGGCAGTGAATTGATCGTTGTTATTTTTTTAGAGTGCAAAAAATCTATGCTTTCTTCACTCATTCTGCCCTTTGGCAGGGCTATTCTTAAAAAATCATTGCTTTTATTCATTGAAATGAGATTTTAAACTTTATTTTTTTTGCTCAACAGGCTGTATTTTTTTCATTTGAATAAGCATAAGATAGTTTTTAGCATTATTAAAATACGCGCTCGTTTTATATTTTTCAATGATTTCCTTAAACGATTTTTCGGCCTCTGGCAGTTTATCATTATAATATAAAATTCTACCTTGATGAAACAATGCTAAATCTTTACCATTTTTTTCATCCACATAGGAATCCAGTTTTTTATATAAAGTCATAGAACGTTCAAGGTCATGGTTTGTCTCATAAAAATAACCTGCTAAAAATGCAGTGTAAGCTGCCATAGCCTTACTGTTTACCCTTGAAGAAAATTTTGCAAGGTAATCGGCAGCTTCTTTTTTATTTCCTGCTTCGTCAGACAGTACTGCTGATAAAAGACACCCGTTGTTACTGTAACGGGTCGACCAAATGCTGTTGCAAAGTTTATCAGATATTTTAATTAACTTTGTTAATTTTTGTTCATCAATTTTAACCGCATTATCATCTTTAAGTTGCTCATATGTAACTAAAATTGAGTAATATTTTGCATTTTGTTTTTCTATTATAAAACTGTGTATAAATAAAAAAATAAAAAACAAAACAACTGCACTTATAAAACCAACAATAATTTTTCGCGCAGAGGAAGCATTGATATGCAGCCAGTGCTTCAGGCTGATTAACCAGTTTTCAACTAAATTTCGTTCAATTTCGACCAATTCTGTCGGCAAGGAATGAATACCAAGCTGTTCATTTTCAGATTTTTTTCTTCTATTGGATATCTTTTTATTTTGATTTGACGGCATATTTCCAGAAAGAATGTCATTTATAAGCTGACAACTGTTTTCTTGTGATGTTACCGTTTATAATTCGGGGCGTCGAGGTTTCGGCAAAGTGTAACCGCACTAATCACCGTATAAAATAAATCATTCAAATCGAGAAAGAACGGAATATCCATGTTCATCAAATAATCCTTCTTCTTTGCTCATGTGTGTGATTGGTTCACAAGAGGCCTTTAAACCTTCCTTGGAAATTTTTTGCCAGGTGATGCGTTTAAAAAAACTGTGAACACTCACACCTGAAGAGAAACGTGCCGCCCTGTTTGTAGGTAAAATATGGTTTGTTCCCGAGAAATAATCGCCAATGGCAACAGGCGCATATGTACCGACAAAAATGCTTCCTGCCGATGTAATTTTATTGAGAACTTCATCATCACGACTGGTTTGAATTTCAAGATGTTCGGGAGCATATTGATTTGAAAATTCAACGGCATCTTCAATGGAATTAACTAAAATAATTTTTCCATTTTTTTGAATTGAATTTCGTGTAATTGATTCGCGCTCTTTTCTCTTTGCAAGAGCTTGTTCAATATGATGTATGGTTTCTTCTGCCCGTTCTTTTGATGTACACAATAAAATTGCCGAAGCATCTTCATCGTGTTCGGCCTGCGCCATGAGATCATGAGCCAGATAGTAAGGATTCGCCGAATGATCTGCAATAATAAGTACTTCTGAAGGACCTGCAAAAGAATCGATACCGCAATAATTGTTTGAGAATACAAAATTTTTAGCCGCCGCGACAAATTTATTACCCGGGCCGTATATATAATCTACAGGTAAAATATTTTCTTCAGGCATTCCGTAAGCCATCGCCAGTACAGCCTGTGCTCCGCCTGCCTGAACAATACGAGATGCGCCAACTAAAAACCCCATGGCCTTAACGATGTTTGAAACCTTGCCCGTTTCACTGTTCGGAGGGCTCACAATCGTGATGTCTTTTACGCCGGCAATTTTAGCGGGAATAACTCCCATTAAAACGGTTGAAGGATACAATGCCTTTCCGCCGGGTACATAAAGAGCAACCCTGTCAAACGGAGTAAACCTAAGACCTAACGTGTTGTTACCAATGAGGGTCTCAACATTGTCAGGTAATTGTTTTTTATGAAATGAGGTGATGTTATCGATAGCTTTTGAAAAGGCTTCCATCACTTCTGGTTTTGTTTTCATCAACTCTTTATAAGATGTTTCCATTTCATCGGGAATAACCAAAAGCGGATCAGGGCGGCATTTGTCCCACTGCCGGGTATATTTAAGCACTTTATTTTTTGTATCGGTTTTAATATCCTGGCTCAATGGTATAATTACCTCATCCATCACTTTGGTTAAATCTATTGATTTTCTATAGATAATGTCATTGATATCTTCTTTTGAAATTTTACTTAACTGTATCGGCGTTAATATACCCATAGGTCAGCCTTTGATCAATATTTGCTCTGCAAAGCGAGAAAATGTAAAAATTGCCAACCGCCGCACTTTCTAGCAAGTGTCGCCGTTTCCTTAATATTTAAATAAGATAAATTTAAAAAATATTCACGATTTAATAAATAGTTGCAAGTAATATTGGGCAATGAATGATTTTTTGTGTTAAATACAACATAACATTTTAAAAATAAAATGTTGAGATAAAATTAAATATATTTAAAATTGGAGGTATCGATGATACAAGTAGGATTAAAGGCTCCGGAGTTTTCTGCGGAAGCCGTGGTAAACAAGCAATTTAAAAAAGTTTCTTTAAGCGACTATAAAGGGAAATATGTGGTATTATTCTTTTATCCGCTGGACTTTACATTTGTATGCCCGACAGAAATAACTGCATTTTCAGATAAAGAAGGCGAGTTTTCTAAAATTGGCGCACAAATCATTGGGGCCAGTGTCGACAGTAAGTTCAGCCACCTTGCCTGGGTAAATCAATCGAGAAACGAAGGCGGACTAGGCGATATCAAGTTTCCTCTTGTAGCCGATTTAACCAAAGAAATTGCCAGAAATTATGGCGTTTTAATTGAAGATGCCGGTATTTCTTTACGCGGTGTGTTCATCATTGACCCAAAAGGAATTTTAAAAGTCATGATGGTAAACAACAACAGTGTAGGCAGAAATGTTGACGAAGTTTTACGACTGGTTCAAGCGGATCAATATGTAGACAGTCATAATGGCGAAGTTTGCCCTGCAAACTGGGCTCCCGGCAAAGACACAATGATTGCCGATGTAGAAAAATCAAAAAATTACTTTAAAAGCCACGGAAAATAAATAATCCTTCGGTATTTTAACAGGGGATGTCTAAAATCTAACGCAATCCTGAGGTCTAAAATTTTGCACTTTTGACACAAACTGCGAGTTTTAGACAGCCCCCGTATTTACATTATAAATTTAATCAGTTAGCTTACGTAAAATAATATACAAACCTTTGTTTAATTCTAAACAAATCCTATTGTTTCACAAAAATTCAAAATTGATGCGCCAACCGCTTCACACTTGAATTTGTTTTGCGCAGGCAGAACAAATCAAAAAGACATAGTACTAGATTATAAAACGTCTATATCATCCAAACGAAAATTACATGAGGGGTAGCGCAAAAGGCTTTGCCTTTGCAGCGCAGGGGCACTTTTGCCCCTGTAAAGTAAATTAACTCACCAAAATTCGATTGGCTTTTAAATCTTCAACAACGCCCGGATCAGCAAGGGTACTTGTATCGCCAAGACTGTTTAAATCGTTTGCGGCAATTTTTCGAAGGATTCTTCGCATGATTTTACCTGAACGTGTTTTTGGCAATGCGGGAGCCCATTGGATGATATCTACAGACGCGATGTGACCAATCTCACGTTTTACAATCTGAATCAACTCGCCTTTTAACGCCTCCGTCGGCTCTGCATCTTTTTTAAGAGTCACATAGGCATAGATACCCTGACCCTTTATTTCGTGAGGGTAGCCAACGACAGCGGCTTCTGCTACCTTGTCGTGAATGACCAGAGCGCTTTCAACTTCGGCTGTACCTATTCTGTGCCCTGAAACATTAATCACATCATCGACCCTGCCGGTTATCCAGTAAAAACCGTCCTTATCTCTTTTAGCTCCGTCGCCGGTAAAAAAATAGCCTGGAAAAGGCTTAAAGTAGGTTTCTTTAAATCTGGCAGGATCGCCATAAACGCCTCTCATTTGCCCTGGCCATGACCTTTTGATCAATAAAATTCCTTCACATTCACCCTGAAGTTCTTCACCTTTATCATTTACAATCACTGGTTCAATTCCGAAAAATGGTTTGGTTGCCGACCCCGGTTTTAAAATGGTAGCGCCCGGCATCGGCGTGATCAAATGTCCGCCGGTTTCAGTCTGCCACCATGTGTCTACAATCGGACATCTCGAATCTCCGACAACATTGTAATACCATTCCCACACCTCGGGATTGATGGGTTCGCCCACGGTACCCAGAATACGTAACGATGTACGTTTTGTTTTTTTAACAGGGGCTTCGCCGTCTCGCATCAAGGCTCGTATGGCCGTCGGCGCTGTGTAAAATATATTTACTGAATGTTTGTCGCAAACCTGCCAGAAACGTGACGAATCGGGATAACTGGGGATTCCCTCAAAAACAAGACTTGTCGCACCATTGCAAAGCGGACCATAAACGATGTATGTATGACCTGTAACCCAGCCCACATCAGCTGTGCACCAGTAAATCTCGCCTTCCTGATAATCAAATACGTATTTATGGGTCATCGCAGCATACAACAAATAACCGCCCGTTGTATGCATCACCCCTTTGGGTTTACCCGTTGAACCGGATGTGTACAGTATAAAAAGAGGATCTTCTGCATCCATAACTTCTGGTTCGCAAATGTCCGAAGCCTTTGTAACTGCCTCATGAAACCATACGTCTTTTTCATTCCATTGAATGTTTCCGCCGGTATGTTTAATAACAAGATTATGACGAACATTGGGGCAATGTTTCAGAGCTTCATCGACATTATTTTTTAAATGTATAATTTTTTTACCGCGGAGTCCCTCATCGGCTGTAATCACAACTCTACAATCTGAATCTAAAATACGATCTTTTAACGACTCAGGAGAAAATCCTCCAAAGACTACCGAATGTACAGCGCCAATTCGCGTACAGGCCAACATGGCGTAAACGGCTTCTAAAATCATGGGCATATAGATACAGACTCTGTCTCCTTTTTTAACGCCCAGATTTTTTAAAACATTGGCAAAATGATTTACCTCAATGGATAATTCATTATAAGTTACTTTTTTATCAACTGAGGGGTCATCTCCTTCCCAGATTAAGGCGACCTGCTCTGCTCTTTGAGGCAAATGGCGATCAATGCAATTATAAGAAACATTTAACTTTGCCCCCTCAAACCATTTGATCTGCGCATTGTTAAAATCATTGTCCGATATTTTTTTCCAGGGAGCAAACCATGTTACAAACTTCTCTGCTTCGTTTTTCCAGAATGTATCAGGGCTTTTTAGCGATTCCTCATACATTTGTTTATACAATTGTGCATTTATATGGGCTTTTTCTGATATTTCTTTTCTAACATTGTGGTTTTTAATTTCGTACATATTAATTCCTTAAAATATTGGTCATTGAATTGTATTATTGAACGAAGACAAAGTCAGAATGAATCTCTTTTTTTTATCGTCAATTCATTATTACTGATTACAGTTTAAAAACGAAGTCATAAAAAAGACAATTACAATCAGATAATTTACTTATATATCAAACGATGTTGACGTATCAAGATTAAAGTAATTTGTGCTCCATGCCTTCGATTCAGCTTATCAGTCAGAAAAGCGAATTTAAAAAACTCTTTAAAGACAAATTTAAGTCAAGTTATACCATTTTTACGTCTGAAACAGTTAAAGATGGAATTCGAAGTTTTCTAAAAACTGACATTGACCTTTTGATTCTTGATGTACAGCCTCAACGAATTAAATCATATACATGGGTTGATTCATTGCTGCGTCAAAAAAATATCTATATTGGAGAAATTGGCATTATTTTTCTCATCGACCCTGAATACATACAAAATTTGGCTTTTCAAAAATTGCTGGCTATAAAAAGAAATATACATTTCTTCTGGGTAAATACCAGTACTTTTAAAAATAGTGATACTCTGTTTATTGCATTTGATACCTTTCTAAAAAATACCCTTCATGAAGTAAACGCCCTGAGAACAAATTTTATTTTAAGAAACAGGCTGATTACATTATCTCAAACGACTCAAGTATCAGAGGCATCTTCAAGCGTAGATCCGGATTTAACAATTCAACCCGTTTCTTTTTTACCACACAACAATACCAATGTTACTTTTTTAAATAACCTGCAAAAATCAACCCGAAATTGGCCGCTTGTAATGCTCAGAGGCGCCGAAGGCCTCGAACAAGAAAGCATTGCAAAATACATCCATGAAAAAAACAATTCCCAACATCAATTTATGACCATTGATTTAAGCGAGATTCCCGAATATTTTCATGAAGATGTTTTGTTTGGATTAAAACAAAAAAACCTGCCCGGGTTTAAATATATAAACAACAGTATGTTTGAAGTAATTAAAAAAGGAACATTATATATAAAAAACATTGAATACTTAAAATGGGAAGTTCAAAATGATTTGTTTCATGTTCTTCAAAACTCATACTATCAACGTGAAGACGGTAAATTAAATATAAAATGCAAGTTTATATTTTCTTCTTCTGTCGATCTTGAAAGATATGTTGAAAAAGGATTAATGCGTCAGGATTTATACTCTCACCTGGCTGTATATACGTTAGGTATTCCTACAATAGTTCAACGAAAAAAAGATATACCGTTACTCATCGACGATTATTTAAAGTGGTATGACAATAAATACCATAAGAAAATTGAAATAACTTCCGAAGCCCGTTTGTTAATCATGAAAAATTCTTATCCCGGGCAATTTGATCAATTGTACGGTTATTTGTTTAAAATATTTTCAATTTGCAACGGAACAATTACGCCGGAAACAGTACGTCTTTTTGAATCTGACATAGTTAAAAAAGCTGAAAACAGCGAAACTGTACCGCCAAGTCAAAAAACAAAACAACCCGAAAGAAAAATAAAACAAAACGGATTTGTGCGTGAAAAGGGAACAAATTCCAATCAACTTCTCTTTTCAGACTTAATGGAAAGTAAAAACCTGGATTATTCTCTTATTGAAATTGAGCGAGAGTACATAAAACATGTTCTTACCCAGAATTATAACAACATTGCGGAAACAGCCAGAATTCTCGGCATTACCAGAAAAACATTGTACGACAAACTAAAAAAATATAAAATCACCACCCCGGTAAAAAAAACGGGATAATATGAATCATAACTCTTTCCTTACTGTTTTAAAGGGAAAATACAAAAACAAAAAAATTCCTGTTCCTAAAAAAATACACGGTCATAACAACGTCACACCGCAAAAAATTAAAGAGTCTATTTTCCAAATCATTGAAAATAAACTGGACAATACTTTTGAACCCAAATGGGGCGATACTTTATTTATTGATCTGTTCAGCGGAAGCGGACAAATGGGACTTGAAGCCATCAGCCAGGGATTTAACCATGCATTTTTCTTTGATATCAGCAAAGAACGCATTCAAAAGCTAAGCCTCTGGATGCGTCAAAATATGATCGATGACCATCCAAAAGGAACATTTGAAATTAAAGACGGTATCAGAGAGTTTTATAAAATAATTACAGGAACCAGCAGCGTTAATCGGTTTTTAGAAGAACATAAACAAATTAAACAAGTCGTGATTTTTGCCGACCCACCCTATGGTTTAAACTCAAAAAGAAAATATTTAATCGATAACATCATCGACTATAAGACGTTAAACCCGAACCTTGAAAAAGAATATTCCATGTTGTTGATCATTCAAACCTGCAATGTCGATCTATACCGTTCAAACCATAAAATCATAGAAAATTATCCTGAGACAGGCGCCCCTGACTATATTAAAGGTTTTTACGAATATGGACGTCATCGAATTCTTATATTGTAAACAGACTTGTCAAGCTGGCGTTAATTTAAAAATCATAAAGATGTGCTATTAGCTATTTCGACTTTTCTCTGGCAAGATCAACCAGCGTCTTTACAACATCTGAATATGGAATCATTCCCGTTGATTTGCCATCAACATAAATGATCGAATAGTCTTTTCCGAAAGTAACTCCAATGTCGGCTTCTTTAGCTTCGCCGGGGCCATTTACAAGACAGCCCATAACGGCAACTTTTAACGGAGTGCGGATATCGCTCAACTGTTTTTCAACCTGTTCAAGTACAGAATACAAGTCAGCCTCAAGACGTCCACAGGTCGGACATGAGATGATCTCAATGCCGTCATTTCGACATCCAACGCTTTTTAATATTTCCATGCCTGCTTTAATTTCATCGCCGCCTTGCCCTGTCAGACTCACACGAATTGTATCGCCAATTCCATCGGCTAAAAGCGAACCAATTCCAATGGCAGACTTGATTGTACCGGAATATGAACTGCCGGCTTCTGTTATCCCCAGATGCTGGGGATAATCTGACTTTGCGGAAAACAAGCGGCAGGCCGAAATGGTATCGGCCACTGAAGATGATTTCATGGCAACGATGGTTTCGTAAAAATCGTTATATTCAAGAATTTCTATATGGCGCATAGCGCTTTCAACAAGCGCTTCTGGTTCAGGGCGTCCGTATTTTTTTAAAATATCTTTTTCAAGAGATCCCGAATTTACACCAATGCGAATCGGAATTAAAGCATCTTTACATGCTTTAATCACTTCTTTAATTTTATCATCACTGCCAATGTTTCCAGGGTTAATTCGAATTTTATCGACTCCTGATTTTATAGCAACCAGGGCCAGTTTGTAGTCAAAATGAATGTCGGCTACCAACGGTATGTGAATATGTTTTTTTATTTCTTGAAGAGCTAAAGCAGCCTCTTGTGTATTTGCAGAACAACGGATAATTTCACAACCCGATTTCTCCAGCTCGAGAATTTCATCTACGGTGGTTTTCCAGTCTTCGGTTTTCGACCGTGTCATGGACTGAACGCTGACCGGATGATCGCCTCCGATAAAAAGTTTACCAACCTTCACCGCACGGGTTTTTCTGCGTGGAATGGTTTTTTTGGATGTTTGATGCATATTTTATTTAGTTAATATTTTCTAAAAAAGTCACACGCAAACCAAAAACCTCAAAATGAGTGGCTGCAAAAACTATCAGCAAAGGTTAGCAATACCTTTGCTGATTCCGTTTACACTTTTTTACGTTTGCGCATCGAAGCATCAAGTATTTTTTTACGCAGTCTTAAATTAACCGGAGTAACCTCAAGAATTTCATCATCATCCAGAACATCCATGGCCTGTTCAAGAGTTAGTTTTCTTGGCGGAACCAGTTTTAAGGCATCTTCTGTACCTGAATTTCTAACGTTGGTAAGTTTTTTTTCTTTAACCGGATTAACT
>JAOUFY010000118.1 GCA_029857955.1 Spirochaetia bacterium | reverse complement strand
TTCAAATTGAAGGCTTTTGGCATAGGCTTCCGCAGCCTGTTTATAAAATTGAACACTTTTCTCAAGATCTTCATTTATTATGGCATCCGCATACTTTAAAGCCACATCGGGGTTTTTTCGATCTACTCTCGCAAGTTTTTCCAGAACAGGTATAAGCTCTTTGTTTTTACCCAGTTTTTCGAGGGCTGTGGCCTTTGCTCTTAAAATGGTTCGATTTTCGGAAACCTGAAGCATTTGATCCGATAAATATTCGACAACAGCCCATTTGGAAATTTCCTGAAATTGATCCAAAAGTTGCTTTAAATAAACAATTTCATCGGGCAAGTTTTGTTTTAATGAAACCATCCCAAGAAAATAGCGCGCGCCTACCGAAGGTTCATATTCTTCAAGATGTTTTTTAGAAGACTCTTTTAGAGCATCCAGGGATTTTTCGGCAATAGCCTGGTTTAAAATGGATTCCAATAAATTAAATCGGGAAATACTCACATCTTTTGCGCTGACACGAGTCCATTTTTCTTCATTAAATTGACTTTGGATTTTCGCATCAAGGTCTTTTTCGTTTTTATTTGTTGTATCAGTAGCGTTTTCCATCATGCTTATCCTTGTAAACTTTACTTATTTTTAATTGGATCAAAAAATGAAATTTTGTATAGGCAATATATATTGTTCCAGTTGGAGAAAAAAACTGAAAATTGAGGCTGTCAAGCTATTTTTTAAACGTTGCTTAAAAGCCTGCTTCAAAATAGTGTCTGGACAAGAACTTTGATATTCACGTCAAAATGCTGTAAAATGCGCGTTTTCGGAGCGCGAGGCGCACCAAAAACGCGCTAATTTAAATCAATCGGACTGAATTTCGAGTTCATGCCCAGACTCAATACTCGATATTTATGTGATAAAATTTTCTATTTATCAACAATGGCTTCCTCCTTAATAAAGGAAACCATTGTTAATCTGATACTTATTTTGTATTTGGCGTTGAACTGGGGGAATTTGAACCCTGCGAAGAATTTTTTAATTGATCCACATATTTTTTCATTCGCGCCTTTTCTTCTTTGTCGGCATCGTCAAAGTTTATGTCCGCTCCGTCAAAAAACACCTGATTCATGTCAGTCAATACCTTTAAACTGTCAAAAGCAAGAACCGTTTTGTTTGCTTTGGTTTTTGCCGTAGACCGAACAATAATTTTTTTCAAAATTAACCCGTTTGTCTGGGGGTAGGTATCATTTTCCTGAACAACATTGTTGGGTATTGTTACAGTTAAAGGTCGCCACCCTACAAAGTTAATGTTGCCAAATTTAAAAATATGTGTGTCGCCCTTACCATCTTCAATCCAGGCCTCCATTGTATAGTCTTCTCCGCGCCCCAACACCCATACGCTAAGCGCCTTTACGATACCCGGAAGCTCAATACCTGGTATCTTTACTTCTTTTTGTTTTCCGGTTTTATCATCAATTACCTGAAGATAATGGGTAACCATTTTGTCGGCAGGAGGAGTCATTACCAGCTTATTGTCGCCTGGAAAAATAAATTGAAAACGAACGCCAAATGATTTTTTATTGCCAGCATCTAACGATAAATCCTTTGGAGCTCCGTCCAATAATTTGGTTTCTACTGTACTTTGATCGCCTCCGGGATCTGGCGATATTACCCATGGGGTAGATTCCCAGCCTTCGACAATTACGGTTCTTAATTCACGTGAATCTACGTCCGTTGGTTTTCCTGCATCAAAAGGCATTATTCCGCGAGTTTGCATTAAAAATACAAACCCCAGGACAAATAATAATGTTTTTTTTGTTTTATTATACATAAACAACTCCTTACCAGATATCTTTAATTTTGCTGCCCGGATATTCGGTATCAGTCTTATCGATCTTCATTCGCAAATCATCCACATAAAAATAAAAAACGCCGGGTACTTCTTTTTTATCGCATACTGTATAAAGAGAAACAAAGTGAAGATTTTTATCCAATAATGCATATCTTGTACTTTGAGGCAACCATCCAGGAATGGTTACTGTTAATTTTTTCCAACCAAAAAAATCCAGGCGGGAAATTTTTAAAGTATGAATTTTACCGCGGTAATCCCTGAGTTTGGCAAATATAGTGTGCCTGAACTGCCGCCCCAGAGCCCAAACCGACAATTGACGGGCTATTCCCGGAATAATATATTCATGCGGTGGTTTAACTTCAACACGATCAAATCCACGATCCATAAAATAGGTTTTTACGCCAAGCACATTATTCTGGCCATCTACAAATCGCGTTTTTTCGTCTGCAGTTATGTCTGTAGGATTGGCGGCATCTTCTATAGATCCTATTTGAATTACTTTTTTTATTTTAGTCTCTCCAATAGGATTGGTAGAAAGCGCTCTCCAGTCTTCGGCATTCTCAAAATCATTGATTAAATAATCAGTCAATACTGACGAATCCGTTTTATTCGATTGCGCCGGCTGCGTCGCCTGATTTCCCTGGCCTGCTTGTGCCTGCGGCTGTGCCTGTCCTGCGGCGGGATTTTGTCCCCCTGTTTGAGAATATAATTCTGACATTATTCCCAATGCTATGGCAATTGATATAAATAATTTTCCCAATTGTATTTTATTCATGGCAAACTCCTTTTAACCATTATCCCTTTTTCAATAAGTGCAACATCAGACATGTCAATTTTTCCGCCATCTGCGCCCATACTTTTTTGGATATTTCTCTTTTAAAATATCGGTATTAAGTGGATAATTCTTTATTTTTAACTTTACAAAGTTAGCAATTATAGATAAAATATCAAGCTTATTTTTTAAAAAAACTTCTTTAACTGGAACAGGGCGATTCTCGGTGAATATTTTAATACAATTTTTCGCATTGATATTTTCTCTTGCATCCTGCTGCCATGACGAAATCTAATGTGTATAAATGTGACATAATAGATAAAATATATATATAATCTGTCGGGGTTTTTTATATTGTCCATGGTTTGAAAATTCGAACAAAAAAAACATTGCGAAAAAGAATGCTCCCAAACTCGCGCAGGTAAATGGAAAAAATATTTTCCTTTCTCCGGAATTTTTATCCGGAAAGGGCGAAATATTATAGTTTTATCGTCGTTTACAGTTAAATCAAATTGGCGCGAGCTTTT
>JAOUFY010000117.1 GCA_029857955.1 Spirochaetia bacterium | reverse complement strand
CAAAGCCATGCCCGGATGGCATCGCTTTGGGATGGCTTTTTGGCGCCACCGTTTTTGGCCAGTCAAAAATGGTGGCATTTTCTTCGAGTTTTTAAACCTGATGTCCGAACTTTGGTCGGAACATCAGGTTTGTATACTTTTTGAATTTGCCCCCCATCTATATTTTAAACGTAGATATTAATAATTTAACAATATTTAGACAATCGTTGTCTGGATACCTAATTTATAATCAGGGTGATGTTATGAATGATAAAAAATTTAAATATTCACGAAAAATTGACTGGGTCATAAACATATTAAAAAGTCAGATTCCAAATCATCTTGAGATACCGTTTAAAATTAGTTTTTTTAAAGACAAATCATATATTTTTGGATCGGGTAGACCTCTTTTTAACATTAAAATAAATAATGAGAATGGTTTTGCAGCTTTTGGCAGTTTTGATCAAGTAAAGTTTTGTGAAGCATTTATGGATGAAGATATTGATATTGAAGGTGAAATTTTTCAAGTTATGTCGATACGAAGAATTTTTGGAGATGTACATCCGTTACATATTTTTCTGAGGAATATTATACCATTATTTACCGGGCAGGTAAAAACTGATAGAAAGGCCATCTCTGAACATTATGAATATGATGACGATTTTTATCTTTCCTTTCTGGACAAGACGCGCTGTTATTCTCAGGCAATTTATGAATGTGATGATGAAACTCTGGAAGATGCTCAGCGTCGTAAATTGGAATTTGTAATGAAGGCATGCAGCTTAAAAAAAGGCAGTCGAGTTCTTGATGTTGGAGGCGGTTGGGGCGTTTTTTCTGAATATGCCGGCTTAAGAGGGATTCAAGTTACGTCATTAACAATCTCGGAACACTCCGAAAAATATATTCGAAATTTAATAAATCGTTTGAAAATTCCCTGCAAAGTAAAATTTTCAAATTTTTATGAATACTCGACGGATGAAAAATACGATGCCATCGTTATTCTTGGAGTGATGGAACATCTTGCGAATTATCCTGCTGTAATTCGACAGCTTTATAAATTACTGAAACCAAACGGGTTTGTTTATCTTGATGCCAGCTCTGATCGCAAGTTAAATTCAAAGCCAACTTTTCTTGCTCGATATGTTTTTCCTGGAAACCATTCCTATTTTTGTCTTCAGGAATTTTTAAAACAGGTCGCGAAATCAGGGTTTGAACTGAAAAATGTATTTAATGATCGTTACAGTTATTATCTTACATGCACACAATGGGCTAAAAATCTGGAAAATGCCCGCCAGAAAATTGTAAATCGATGGGGAGAAAGGCTGTTTCGACTGTTTCAGATTTACCTTTGGGGTTCAGCCGAGTCGTTTTATCATGGAACACTTGATGCGTATCGGGTAATTTTACAACGATTGGACGTTAGCAATAAAATGTATAAAAATAAAGTATGATACGTTTTTAAACAAGTTTACAGATTAAACCTTTTAAATACTCCGATTCAGGAAAGCTTAATAAGACAGGGTGATCAGGATTTTGACTCATTCTTTCAACAATTTGTATATCACAGTTTGAACCTGCATCCAGTGCGGCATCAGCTACGATTTTTTGAAACAAAGAAGAAGTAATATGCCCTGAACATGAAAATGTAAAGAGTAAGCCATCCGGATTTAACAGTTCAAATGCCAGTCTGTTGATATCTTTATAACCGCGTGATGCCCGAATGACCTGTGCTGCTGACGTTGCAAATTTGGGAGGATCAAGTACAATCAAATCAAACTTTTTACCGTCTGTTTTATATTTTCTTAAAATTTCAAATACATCACCACATTCGTTTAAATATTTATCTTGGGCGGATTCAAATCCTAAGTGCAAGGATTTGTAGTTTTGGATTGCAGACATGAATGGGACTCATTTATAGTTTTTTAACCACAAAAAACGGAGAGGAGAGTCCCATATGTCCTATGAACATTTATCAGATGGAGAGCGTCGTGTCATTGAAAAAATGAGGCGGGACGGTTGTTTACAAGCAGAAATAGCACGATTCTTAAAACGTTCAGATAGTACAATCAGTCGTGAAATATCACGTAATGACCGCTTAAATTATTCAGCATTTCTGGCTCAAAAACGTTACCATCGAGAAAGAGAAAAATGTATATACACCAAATTTTCAAATGACAAATTGCTAAAATACGTTTTAGAAAAGATATCGCTTTATTGGTCTTGCGAGCAAATATCCGGTCGCCTGGAAATTGATTTTCCAGATGATCCGTCAATGCGAGTTTCTTTTGAAACCATATACGAACATATCTTTCGGTATTATCCAAAAATGTTTCAATATTTTAGAATTAAAGGTAGATATAAAAAACCCTCCAGAGGTCGGAAAAGCAAGCGTAAACAGGTCATTTGGGGTACCAGAAGAGAAATTACGGAGCGTTGTAAGGCTGCAGCCACCGGAAGCGAGTTTGGCCACTGGGAATCCGATACAGTGGAGGGTAAAAAAGGTACAGGTCATTTAGTTACACATGTAGAAAAAAAATCAAAACTATTAAAAATGCGCAGGGTGGATCAAAAAACGGCAAAAAATATTTTAGAGGCTACAAAAAAAATGTTCAAAGGCTTTGCCCGAAAATTTCTCAAGACAATGACATCCGATAGAGGCAGGGAATTTATGCTTTTTGAAGAAATTGAAAAATCGCTGAAACTACTGTTTTATTTTGCGAAGGCCTATTCTCCATGGCAGCGTCCGTTAAATGAAAATACAAATGGTCTGGTACGACAATTTTGTGCGAAGGGTTCAGACTTTTCAAAATATACGGATTCTTATATACAGCATGTTGAAGATTTAATTAACAATCGACCAAGAAAAATTTTGGGTTTTAAAACTCCAAATGAGGTATTCCCTTGCACTTAGGATTTGAATCCGCCACCCCAAAAAGCGGCAGTTACTTATTGTTGTGTACAATAAGGATAAAATCTTAATTATTTTTTATCAATTGATCGTACGTTGCCTTTTGCGCTTTGCATAATGCAATCATTTGCTCATAATAATGCGCAGGTAAACCAAACTTTTTTATTTTATGCTCAGTATTTTAGATCAGGAAATACTGAATCTTTTTTAGAATATGTTCGTGTTCGAATAACTCGAGGACTCTCCCATATGGTGTT
>JAOUFY010000001.1 GCA_029857955.1 Spirochaetia bacterium | reverse complement strand
GGGCTTGCTTAGCGGAGGCTTAACCAGTTTTCAGGTAAAAAACAAGGACGGCAGACCGTATTTAGACGCCTACTCCAAAGCAACGGAATTGTTCAAGCCAGAAATAAAATCCAAAAACGTTAGAATCGAAGATCAAGAAAGAGGCGTAATTGTAAGTCTTGTCGGCGAAAATTATTTTCCATCGAGATCGGCAGAATTAACTGATGAAACAAAAATGGTTTTAACCAAGGTTGCCAAGTTAATTCGACATTTAAACTTATTTATTAGAATTGAAGGACATTCAGACGAAGTTCAGGTTTTAGGCGACATCTCAGATGAGCCGGTGTGGTTTTCGTCAGACTGGGAATTGGCAGGTCTTCGAGCAATTCATGTATTACGTTATCTTACCGAGATTGAAGACATTGAACCGGGCAAGTTATCCGCAACTTCATATGGCAGATATCGAAAAATTTCAACTTCAAAAACCCCTGAAGGAAAATCGCTGAATCGAAGGGTTGATATTATAATTTTAAAGAAAACTGAAAAGGCAAGAGATTATAATGATTATGGATTACCAAAAAATAAATTGCCGGATATTGAAATGGAATCACCTGATTAATTCACAAAAGGCATTGTGAGAGGAAGTAAATAAATGGATATTTCAACAATTCTTGGGTTAGGGGGCGGTATCGGGGTTGTATTGTTAACCCTGTTACTTGAGGGAGGCCACATTGGAGCCTTTTTACAATTAAGCGCATTTGTATTGATTTTTGGCGGTAGTATTGCTGTGGCAATAACTTCTTTTGGGTTAAAAGAAGTTCTCTTGCTTCCAGAATTCATGAAGAAAGCTCTATTTCCTCCATCAATCGATCTAAGTCAGGCGTTACATATGCTGGTATCTATGTCAGAAAGAGCGCGGCGCGACGGATTACTGGTATTGGAAGAAGAGGTGTCCAATTTAAAAGATGAATTGATGAGACTGGGAATTGAGCTTGCCGTTGACGGTGTAGATCCTGATGCCATTCGATCTATTTTGGAGGATTTATCAGACTCTATGGCCGAGCATGAAAAGGTTCCGGCTGAAATGTTTGAGACGCTTGGCGGTTTTTCACCAACACTGGGAATTATTGGAACTGTAATGGGTCTGGTACATGTTTTGGAAAGCCTGGGTTCTGGAGGAGCTGAAGAACTTGGTCGAGGTATTGCGGTGGCTTTTATCGCGACGTTTTATGGAATTGGATTTGCAAATTTAATCTGGCTTCCTTTGTCAAACAAGGTTAAAAGTGTAAACGGAAAATTAAAGGTTCAACGAGCTATGATTGTTAACGGCGTTTTAGCAATTCAAAGCGGCGATAATCCGAGGGTTGCCCAGGAAAAAATCTTGTCTAACATTGGCGATATGGAGTTTAGAAAAAAAATTCTAGCGACAAGTCAAAAGGAATAATATTTAATTTAAAAGGGGAAAAGCCTTTCCCCTCTGGCAGAACAAGGTTCTGCCTTACCCCATACAAACTTTTCTGTGTCGCGATAAATTGCAGGCAATGACAATCGTTTGCTATTTATTATTTTTCTTAAATTCAGCGACACGATTTAATTCAACAACCATTCCTTTTTCTTTAAAAATGGATTCTGCGATATCTATGAATTTTTCTCTTTTATCTTCTAAAGCTTTGCCTGCCTCAAAATAAGCTAAACCGGTTTCCCAACGGTTTTCTGTTTGATCATGAAAGTTAATAGAATTTAAATGCCATTGACGAGCTTTTTCTTTTTTACCCAGAAAATCAAAATATTGCGCCTGAACTCTTACTGCCGGCCCATATACATATGGAAAAGTTTTGCCCCAGTTTAATAATCGCTTGATGGATACTTGGATGATCTTGTGAAGCTTGCTTTTTTTTCCAAGTCCATTTTTTAACAAAATGATCGCGCCTTCAGCTGCAGATGAATAGGCGATATGTGAATCAGGAATAAACATATTATACGCGCTTATATGCTTGTAGTTTTCAAGAACATCAATCAGCAGTTGATCACGGTCATCATTTCTGATAGAAATAACGGTCAAATAGTGCCATGAAGTACAGATCGCCGATATATCGTTGACTTCTTTGCATAGTTCAATTCCATATTTAATTTTTTCTCGAGCCTCATCTGCATTTAATAATCCCAATTGGTATTCTGCAAAGGGAATGGAAACATTTCCCCATGCAATGTAGCGTTTGGCCTGATTTTTTTCGGCCAGTTCCAGTAATTTTTTGTAATATTTAATGGTTTCACCGTAATTTGATAAAAAGTAATTTGCGACGGCAATTCCGGACATCGAAATGTAAATTTCCCAAAGATCGCTTACTTCTTCAAATGTTGCCAGAGCTTGTTGCATCTTTTCGCACCATATTCCAGGAGTATTCGTATACATTCCTCTCATTCCAAATCGGTGAAAACTTACAGCTTTGACCACGGCGTTTCCTGAGATTTCGGCAAATTTATTGCTTTTAGTAAAACTTTTTGATGAACGCTTAATCATGCCAAGTCCGGTTTGTAACAGTCCATAATTGGCATACGCAAGAGAAGTAAGTTCAGGATCATTTAATTTATCGGCAATGATTACATTTGAAAAATTTGACCATGCCAATTTTTCAACGTCCTCAAAAAAATATATTTTATCAAGATTATACAAAATCTCAGATTGTTTCTTTAGTTTTTTCCATCGGATGCTGCCTTCTTTGGCTTTTCTAACGCTAAATGGAAACATGTCATTGATTTCGTGTACAATCATACCTTTTGCGATACTTAAATATACATTGATTTTTAAACGGGGGACTTTGCCTCCGCTAAGCTTTAAACCTTTCTCAAAGGTATCGACAGCTTTTTTTGTATCACCCATGTCAGAAAAAACTTTTCCCATGCCAATGTAAATATCTGACTTTTCCAATGCTGTCGATCGATAAGGCAGGCATTGCTCAAAAAGTTCAATGGATTTAGAGTAAAGACCATCTGCTCCATAAGCTTGTGCCAGTTTTTCTAAAACTTCCTGAATCTTTGCGTTTTCAGCACTGAGGTTAAGTGAATATAACAATTCCAAAGATTTTTCATAATAATATATAGCGTCTCGATTTCCATAACGAGAGAGAGCTTTCTCTGCGGCAATAAGGCAATATTCGAGAGCTTTTGATGATTCACCGGCATTGATGTAATGATGAGCCAGCGTATCTGCCGATTGACTTAGATTCTCCTTATTTCGATCTTCCAGTATATTGGCTAATTTCCGGTGTAACTCTCTACGCGCATTTCCTACCATGGAATTGTAAGCTACGTCTCGTATAAGGATGTGTTTGAAAATATACGAAAGTGGATCAGGGTTTTCGATAAATGTAAAATCGTTTTTTTCAAGAGAAGACAGGGAGCTATTCATTCCTGATTGTAAACTTTCTGGCGATAATTCCTTTAGTAAATCTACAGCAAATATTCTGCCCATAACCGATGCTGTTTTTAAAATAGCCTGTTCTTCTTCTCGAAGACGATCTATACGGCTTAATAAAACATCATTAAGCGTATCTGGAATTTTTATTTCTTTTGCGGAACCGCCAAGTTTGTATTTTCCATCAGTTGATAATATCAATTGTTTTTGTTCACGTAATGAATATACAATGGATTCAATAAAAAATGGATTTCCATGCGCACGAGCGAGAATTTCATTTTCCATTTCTTGATTTGGACTTTCCAGATTTAAGCGGAAACGTAAATATTCACGCGCATCGGCAGTTTCCAGTTCATTTAATTCTGTAACTTTTAAATGTTCCATTGTTTTAAATTCAGATATGGAATCATCAGGACGCATTGGCAGAAGAAACATCACATTTTTTAAGGGTTGTGATATTATATATTTTATTAATCCGCGTGAGACATCATCTGTCCAATGAAAATCTTCAATGATAAACAGGATGGATTTTTTTTCACTAACTTTTTGTATAATTTCAAAGGTAATTTGAGAGATCCTGTCATTTTTTTGACGAGGTTCCAGTTCTGATGTGAATTTATCTTCGTTTACAGCCAAACCCAGGATTTGTCCAAAAACCGGAGTCCACTCCGATTTAACATCTTTTAAAGACTCGATGGTTTCCTGTATTTTTAGAAGTGTGACTTTATCGGAATCATTGTCATCAATACTAAATAATTTATGGAATATGTTTTTCCAAACAAAAAAGGGAGTAAATTTTTCATAAGAAAAAGAGTTTGAAATAACGACTTCCAGTTTATTGGCTTGCGCGATGGCTGCAAATTCCTGTACAAGTCTGGTTTTACCTACGCCGGCATCTCCAACTAGAATCATCGATGTTGATTGATCATCCACATTTTTAACAAGTTGTGAAAACAATTCTACTTCTTTTTTTCTGCCAAATAATTTCTGGATGGAAATTTCTTTTTTGGTTTCTGTTTTTTTGGGGCTTAGTATCTGATAAAGCGTCACCTTTTCCAGAATGCCTTTAATGGGTACATTTTCTATGGATTTGGTGTCAAAAAAATCATCAATTTTCTTATGTGTTCCGGCATCAATGCAGGTCATACCATCTTCTGAGAATGTCATAATTCTTGAAGCAAAATTTACAAACTCTCCCAACACGGAATAACTTTTACGTGTTTCGGCTCCCATGTCGCCGCAATATGTCGGGCCTGAACTTATTCCGATTCTTAGTTTTTCAAGAAAAGCAAATTCGTGTCTCATTTCGTGGATTTTTTGTGCAAAACGTACAGCCAACAATTCCTTTTGCTCTTGAGCGACCGGAGCTCCAAAAATCACAAGAAAAACATTGCCTTTATCTGTTAAATCGGTTTGAACAAGAGTACCGCCAAATACATTAGCTATTTCTACAATGTGTTCAAAAAAGGAATTGAGCATTTTAACTGAATTATGTGTATTTGTCAAATAATCAAGTCCATCAAAATGAATAAATACTGATGTAATATCTCTAAATTCAGCAAGAAACCCCTGGTAGTTATGTATAATTTTTTCTACTAAAACAGGCAAAACAAATTGAGAACATTGCCGAACAAGATCATCTTTCATTTGAGGACTTTGATAGTTTGATTTTTTTTCAGCTATATGTAAGTTGATTGGTTTACTGATGAATGTAAAATTACTTTCCTCCTCCAGTTCAAAGTTTTCTTTTAATAAATGAACGGTGCCGGAATCAATCACTACAGTATCAATCTGTGAATGTTTTTCTCCTGCGACAGCGTCATAAATGGGTTTGCCAAGAACTTTTGCATCATAAAAACTTTTTGGATTACCAAGTATAATTTGATAATAAGGTCCGTATGAAATGGAAAATTTTGTAGAAAGTCTGTATGTTGTATTTGATACATTGATTTCTTCGAGATTGCTAATGGCTGTTTTCATTTTCCATGCGCAGGATGCTACACGGGAAGCTGCCATGGAATCATCTTCATGTTCTTCTTTTTCAAAAGCAGCTAAAGCAGAGTCGCCAGCAAATTGATAGATACTTCCGCCAAATTCATGAATGATATCAATCATCGTGGTGAAATATACAAGTAGTATATCTTGCAGTTTTTCAGCTCCGCGAGGTCCTGTCTGGGCTAAAAGTTTTGTTAAGGGCGTAAAACTGGCCAGATCAAAAAATAGAACTCCGCCTGTCAGCGATTCTGTTCGGCTAAATTTATGGTCTTTAGTTTGAGAAAGATTTTTTAAAATTCGTTCAGGGAGATAACAACTAATCAAGTGCGATTTTTCAGTATTTTGCTGCATTGTATGCGGTATCCTCACGTTAAAGATGCCCAACATTAACGGATAATAAGTTTACCCTTAATGTTGGGTTATAAATAAATCTAAAGAATATTTCTATTGATCGGTTCGAAGCCAGGTTTGAGAGCGTCCTAACAGAGGGATGCCAATATAACCTCTTACTTTCAGTGACTTTCCGCCATCAAGTACGGTAAGTTCACAACTGTAAATTTCACCTTCATCTGGATCAAGTATCTTGCCTGAAACCCATTTTGTTGGATCATTTTGCTTCTCTTGTTTAAATCCCCACAGGATTTCCATTCCGTTGATAGGTTTGTTTTTATTTTCGTCGGTACATTTATCACAAACAGGGTTTGGATCTTCGCCTGGTTTTGTTATCACTTTCTCAACTTTCCCGCGTAATTGACCATGGTTGTCAATCCAGAGTTCAACAATGGAAGAAATTTCATGGGTTTTATCATCGATTGTTTTCCATTTTCCAACCGGAGTTATGGCAGTACCTGCAAAAAGTATTTCAGATGCAAGTATAGTGTAAATTAAAATTTTTGCTAAATTTCTCATGTCAAATTGTAGACATTATACACCATTTGTCAACCAAATTGTTTATAATTGTATAAAAAATCACCAATATTGCAGTTAACGCCTGAAGATAAGAAATAGAGTAAAATTCATAAGGTAAACGTAAAGGTTCTCTCATCATTTATACAACGCTGTTTCAAATTTGTGTATTTTTTATTATAAAATTAACTTATAGTAATATTATGAATATATAATGATTTTATGGGCGAGCTTAATTAAAATTGTAAAAAAATAAACTTGACTGTGTGTTTATACTGAAAACTAATAAAGTATGAAAATCCTTTTAATATCACCGGTTGTTGCGGAAGAAAAAAGAACACCAAATGCTCTCACTATTCCACAGTTGGCATTACATATACTTGCTGGTTTAACTCCGGAGGAACATGATGTAAAAATAGTTGAAGAAGAATATGAATTAGCTGATTTAAATGAAACTTGTGACTTGGTGGGAATAAGCTGTATGACATCAACTGTTACAAGGGGTTATGAATTGGCAAGAGAATATAAAAGCAGGGGTAAAACGGTAGTAATGGGAGGGATTCATCCAACTGTTCTTCCTGATGAAGCCATACTCAACTGCGACAGCGTTGTGGTTGGAGAAGCTGAGAATGTATGGGTTAATTTATTAAATGATTTTGCAAATGGTAAGCTTCAAAAATTTTATAAAGGCGGCAGCCCGACCCTTGATCAGTACGTACACCTACCTACAAGATCACAATCTAAAAAGAGCGCTTTTAATGCCATTCCTACAGAGACAACCAGAGGTTGTCCATTTACATGTGATTTTTGTTCAGTTCCTGAGTTTTATGGTCGTAAACTTCGACATCGTCCGGTTGAACATGTTGTCAGAGATTTAATTGAATCTAAGGGCAAGAACTATGTTTTTTTAGATGACAATATTTTAGGTAAAGCTTCTTACGCTAAAAAACTTTTTGAAGAAATAAGAGATTTAAAAATTAGCTGGGGCGGACAATGTTCGATTTCAACCATTCAGCGTCATCCTGATTTACTTGAGCTTGCCGCTAAAAGCGGCTGTAAAGCCTTGTATTTCGGCCTGGAGTCGATTTCGCCTACAACGATGAAAAAATTTAATAAATCGATGAGCAGTCTTGAAAATTTAGAGACTCAGGTTAAAAAAATTAAAGATGCCGGTATTCATTTTCATGCTTCCATTATATTTGGTTTTGATGATGATACAAAAGCTGTGTTTCCGGAAGCTCTGGAATTCTTGCATAGAAATAAAATAAGTACAGCGAGTTTTCATATCATGACTCCTTTTCCTGGTACCAAGTTTTTTGACGATATGCTTGCACAGGGCAGGGTTTTAACGACCAAGTGGATTGACTATCATTGGGATACTGTGGTATTTAAACCGATTGGTATGACCCCTGATCAATTGCTGGAAGGATACATTTGGGCCAAGCAGGAATATTCAAGATTTGGCAATGTTTTAAAAAGATTTCCAGGTAATTTTAGTCATCCGCTTTTACATTTTGCCGGTAATCTTGGTACAAAAATGGAAGTTAAACATCACAAGAAAAAATGGAATGAACTAAAACTCCAACCTTCTTTAGGCCTGCCGGAGCCATTTTATTTGTAATTTTGTTTTTTTGATTCGTGTTTATTTTTAATAAACACGAATCTTTACTGGGGTTCCCGCAGCATGTTTCGCATTAAAATGTCATCTGAAAAATTATAAAATTTCATTACCTTGAATCCGTTTTTTTGGTAAAAATTAGTATTTTCAACGGTAAAATTTTGCAAAAAGACCGGCAATTTTTGTTTGTCTGCTACCTCAAGCCCGGGTTTTAGAATCATTGATCCAAATCCCTTGCGTTGATGGTTTGGATCAACGCCAATATAAAACAAATGCCAGTGATTTTTTCCCTGTGTAACTTCTTTTTGAATTTTTTCGCCGACGTTTAATGAAGATATAACTTTTAAAAACTTTTTAAATCCAATGCGAAATGGAAGTTGAAGAATACCATATCTTAATAGTTGCCCCATGGTTATGTGTTTACCCGGCGGAATCCACATAGCAACAGCTACGATTTTTGAATTTTCAACCAGAGCGTATTTTTCATCAAATTTACTTAAAGCTTTTGACAGTCGTTCAATCATCCAGGGGGAGTTTTTTACGCGATCTTCTTTTTCGGGGAAATAATAAACCTTGTTTGGGTCATCAATGATGGAACTTGTAAGAACTTTTAAAGCTTCTGCTTCATTTTTTTCATTAATTTTAACAATTTTTGTTGCCATAAGTGATTAATTACCAGGGATACTACAGGATGTCTATAATTTTTTAATTTTAGAATAAAAATTGTTATAGTTTTTGTAAGTAATGCGCCAGAAATTGTCTGAGGTTATCAATAAATTTAGCGGATAAAAAATCAGATTTCTTTACTTGACAGATGATATTGTAGTCAGTATTATTACTTTAGACATGAAAATATCTAAAAAAAAGAAACGTCATTATACATTGCCTACTCCAGCTGTTATGTCGAGAGTAATTCGGCGTGTTATGAATACATCAAATCACAAGGATATCAGCGAGGATGATATTTTTAAAAAATTAAGTTATTATACAGGTTTGTCGGTAAATTATTTTAAAATCCGCAGAAATGATATACTTGAGATCTCAGACGAAATTGCAGACGAATTGGGTCTTGAACGCGATAATGTATCCAATCATTTTCATGAAATTGAAATGATTATACACCGAAGTATTTTTTATTGGCCGGATACTCTTGATAGAATTCAGGAAAGAAAAGAAACGGCTTCATACATAGCAAATATCGTTGTGAAATTTTTTCAAGAAAGCGAAAGCAGTGAATTAAATTCTGAAATTATAAGTTTAGATGATATATATGAACAATTGATAATGGATAAAGCAGTTGATTTAGTTGATTCTGAATTACTGGCTTTTGGTCTGATTGAAGTCTGGGACTATCTTTTAGATCAAGCATTGATTACATAAAAAATTATTTTATTGGTTATTTTCCCGCTGGACAAAGGGTTTCATTGTTGATCGATGAGTAATGTTAACAGGTATAGTGTCAGATCATGGCGGATTTGCATTAAAAGAAGAAATTAAGAAACATTTTCCTGATATAAACTGGAAAGATTACGGGTGTTTTTCAGAGGAATCTGTAGACTATCCTGATATGGCAAAATACCTTGCCAAAGGGATTTTAAGCAATGAAATCTCCCGTGGAATTGCCATTTGCGGCACAGGGATTGGAATATCCATTGCCTTGAATCGATTTAATCACATTAGAGCGGCCTTGTGCCATGATATAGTTACAGCTGAAATGGCGAGAAAACATAATGATGCTAATATTCTTTCCATAGGTGGTCGAATATTAGATAATGAGAAAGCTTTTGCCATTATTTCAACATTTTTTACAACAGAATTTGAGGGTGGAAGACATCAGAGGCGAGTTGAGAAACTTGAAACGATGGGTTAATGTATTTATCCTTTTTTTCTTTTTTATTTTTAAAATTGCTCCCCTTTATTCAATAAATATTTTATGGGGTGAAAAAAACCACCCTTTTGGATTGAAATACTTATCGGATGTTGAAGTTGTTTCTAAAACAAGCGGTGAACAAAATATTCGATTAAAAAGGCAGCCGTATCCAGTTTCGTTTGATGAATCATTAAATACATTGCAAATTTCATTTGATAAAAGCTCCAATTTTATCAAATCAGGGGAAATTCTGAAAGCTGAATACAAGCTTAAGGAGTTTGAAGATTCTATTGGCGAAGCTGCAAGTTTTGAGCAACCTTTACATGAAATGTGGGTAACCCCTGCAGATTTTCTTTTTCTCAATAAAGAAAAAAATACAGGTGATTTTACCATTTATTTTAGAATACGCCCCTATCAATTAAAGAAGCGCATGGATATTTTTCAAAAAGTTGGCCTGTTTGAAGGAAGAAAACAGGGAATTGTTTGTGGATGGGAAGGCGGTAAATTATTTTTTGAATTTTATAATTTTTTCTGGCATCATGATAATCCAGTAGCCGGTATGCGCATAGCTACGAGAGATACTTTTCAATCAAACCAGTTTTATTCGGCAATGTTAATTTACAGGCAAAATGACGGAAGTCTTACGTTGTATTTAAACGGGGTTGAGCAGGAAAAAATTTATTTAACTTCGAATTTTTCTCAAAATGGAGATATTCTTGTTCCAAGGTTTCATAAGTGGGACAGATCGCCGCTTATCATTGGCAGAAACTTTCTAGGCGCTCTTGATGATATGATTTTTAGTAATCATATTTTAAACCCGGAAATAATTTCTGGAAGATTTAACGGTGTTGAAAAAAATGGTGATCGATATTTTCAACGTCAGGGAATTGCAGTAAGCAATCGTATTGATTTACCGTCATCCCAAAGTAAAGTTGAACGATTGAAGTATGATATATATAAACCCGAAGGTACCGATGTAAAATTTTATTATCGTTATTCTGACATACCATTTAGTGCAGATTTGGATGAAATTGATTTACCTTATATACTTATGACATCGGAATTTCTTTCTGGCGTTCGGGGTAAGTATTTTCAATGGAAAGCCGAATTGTATGCTAATGCGACAGGCGAGATAACTCCAGTTGTGTATAAAGTAAATTTACAGTATTCCGCCAACATGGCGCCAATGGCTCCTGGTGAAATTTCAGTTCTTGATACCGGCGATTCAGAGGTTACATTTGAATTTGCCAGAAGTCTGGAGATGGATGTTGTTGAGGGAGGAAGATATCATGTTTACTATGGGTTGAAGCCTTATCAGCCCCTAGGCGCAATTAAATATAAAAGTTTTTCCACTACAGAATCAGGTCAAATTCAGGGCATACCTATTACAGACACAGATAAATGGATTACAGATGATCAGCGATATCAAAATCGTATAAAAATAACAATATCCAATGATATTATCAGATCTAACTATTCGTATTTTAAGCAATATCCGGAATTGTTATTTCAATATCCATTGCTTCAGAAAAATATTCCATATTATTTTTGGGTAACCACATGCGATAATTTATGGACAGAAAAAATGGCCAATTCTGATCATGAATCAAAACCTTCGCCATACGTTATTGTCAGGCTTCGATAATTACATGCTATTAGTAATAACTGCTTTATGTTCATTTATAAAGACATCAAATACATAAATTTAAAGCTAAATTAATTGTTTTTTGATGTCTTTCGTTAATAAGTAAAAAGAAGATATCAGCAACTACAAGCGCCGCTTTGGCAGCCGCCGCTGTGATCATGGTGTTCGTGTTCATGCTCGTGGTCATGTCCGCCGCAGCAGGAATGTTTAGTGCCTTCAAGTTCTTCTGCTGTTGCATCTCGAACTTCGTTAATCTTGACATGAAAGTGAAGATTTTCTCCTGCTAATGGATGGTTTCCATCCATGACAGCATGATCGCTATTGATCTGAGAAATAGTAAATATTTGTACGCCATGAGGAGTCTGAGCTTGTAATTGCATTCCTACTTTAAGGTCGATACCTTGAAGATCAGATAGCGGTACTTCTTCAATTAAATCTTCATTTCGAAGACCGTATGCGCTTTCAGGAGGTATAATAACTGATACTTCAGAACCGCTGGTTTTGCCTTCAAGTTCATTTTCAAGGCCGATGATGAGAGCGCCAATTCCGTGAATATAACTCATGGAATCTCCGCCTTCTGTGGAGTCGATGATTTCGCCCCTATCATTTTTTAAAATGTAGTCGATATTTACATATTTTTCTTTTTCAATTTTCATTCGATTAATTTATAAAAGTTTTCAAATATTGACTATTTATTATTGGTTTTTTAAGATAAAATTCCTGTAACATGAGTTTAATAATCTTTTGTTTGTATTATTAAAAAACGAAATACGGTATCAGGAAAATTTTGCGTGGGGTTGGGGTTGTCTAAAAAGTCTCACCGCAAAGGCGCGAAGGGCGCAAAGTAAAGAAATAAAGGGATTTTTCTTATCATTTTCTCTAATTCCTTTGAGTTCCTTGCGTCTTTGCGGTTCAAATTTTGACTTTTTAGACAACCCCGAGGGGCGTGCTACGCCCCTGTAATCAAGAGTTTATAAAAATTGTCTGTGGTTAAATATCGAGCTCAACTACTTTTTGCGCATTGTCTTCGATAAATTTTCTTCTTGGTTCAACTTCATCGCCCATTAAGATTACAAATGTTTTTTCAGCTACGATCATATCATCCATCGATACCTGCATTAAAACACGGTTTGAAGGGATCATGGTGGTTTCCCACAGCTGAACGGGATTCATCTCTCCCAGACCTTTATATCGTTGTACATAATAATTTTTATCGTTTAGGGCAGTTACAACCTTGTCTTTTTCTTCATCGGTATAGGCATACTCTTTGGACTTCCCCGAACTTACCAGGTATAATGGAGGGCGGGCAATGTATAAAAAACCATGCTCGATGATTGGCGTCATGTGTCTAAAGAAAAATGTCAGCAACAATGTCTGGATATGTGCACCGTCGACGTCAGCATCTGTCATAATGATGATTTTATGGTATCGAAGTTTTTTCAGATCAAAATCGCTGCCGATTCCGCAGCCTATAGCGGTGATCAGCGCCGATATTTCAGTATCGCCAAGAATATTTTCGAGTTTTGTTTTTTCAACGTTTGTGATCTTGCCTTTTAACGGCAAGATTGCCTGAAAATTTCTGTCGCGCCCCTGTTTTGCAGAACCACCCGCAGAATCACCCTCTACAATGAAAAGTTCACTGATTTCAGCGTCTTTACTGGTGCAATCGGCAAGTTTACCCGGTAATCCGCCGCCTTCCAGGGCGCTTTTACGTCGTACAAGATCTTTTGCTTTTTTTGCCGCCAATCTTGCTCGGGCCGTATCCATACATTTTTCAATAATTTTTTTAGCATCGGCCGGATTTTCATCAAAAAACTGACTGAGACCTTCGAAAACCAGCGATTGAACGATACCTTTAACCTCTCCGTTTCCGAGTTTCATCTTGGTCTGGCCTTCAAACTGGGGATTTGGTATCAAGATACTGATGATGGCCGTTAGCCCTTCTCGTACATCGTCTCCGGTAAGTGCAAAATCATTTTTTTTATCCAGTCCGAGTTTTTTCTTGTAATCGTTGATGGCTCGGGTTAGGGCGGCACGGTAACCCTCAAGATGTGTTCCGCCTTCTCTGGTATGTATGGCATTGGCATAGGTCAGGATTTGTTCACTGTATGTGTCGGTATACATCATGGCCACTTCAACTTTAATGTCATCTTTTTCAGCTTCAATGTGGACGGTTTTTTTACTTAGGGAATGTTTGTTTTCAGTCAGTACCTTTATAAATTCAACAATACCGCCTTTGTATTGGAATATGTCTTCTCTTGTTTCTGATGTTCTGGTGTCTCTTAGTGTAATTTTAACGCCTTTGTTTAAAAAAGCAAGTTCTCGAAGTCTTGCCGCAAGCGTATCATAACGATATTCAAGGTTATCAAAGATTTCAGAATCGGCTTTAAATGTAACATTTGTGCCTCGCAGAGTTGATTTACCGACCATCTTTAATGAAGCGGCAGGTTTACCCTGGTGAAATTTTTGGTAGTGCTGTTTACCGTCGCGATGGACTCTTACTTCAAGTGTAGACGACAATGCGTTTACCACCGAAACGCCGACTCCGTGTAAACCGCCTGATACTTTATACGCGCCGTCGCCAAACTTACCGCCGGCATGTAATTTTGTGAGAACGACTTCTACGGTAGAAATCCCTGCTTTGGGATGTATATCCGTAGGAATACCACGTCCGTCGTCGGTAACGCTAATGATGTTGTCAGGTAGTATTTCGCATACGACATTTGTACAAAATCCTGCCATTGCTTCGTCAATGGAGTTATCTACAATTTCATACACAAGATGGTGTAAACCGGGAAGATCGGTAGAACCGATGTACATTCCCGGGCGTTTTCGAACGGCTTCAAGTCCTTCGAGAATTTGAATATTGGATGATGAATAATCGTTTTTTGGTTCTTTTTTATCTTGCGTCTCTTCACTCATGTTTTTTTTCCTGGTTTTTTAGGTAATTATGTCAATTTTTTTATTGCAGTAATCAATTGATCAATTAGATCAGAATTTTGATGACTTTGCTTTGATTTAATGGTCAATTTTTCATCTTGCGACATAATGTCGTCAGTTTTATGTTTCTGATAATAAATATGACTTACTTGAATATTGATTTTTTTAATATCAGGACTTACAATTTTTCGTAAATCTTCCAGAATTTTATCTGAATAAAGTTGTAATTGCTGGGCATAAATACCATGATCGGTTGATAAATATAACTTTCCTGATGAGTATTTGTAAGGATGAACATGATCGCACAACGTTGTTGGAATTATTTTTTTTAGTTGTTTATCTATTTGTAAAAGATAAACTGATTCAAGTATTTTTTGCTGATTGAATTTGGTATTTTGCCCGATGATATGTACAAGGAAATCAGAGATTTCATTTTCGTTAAACCCGCGATTCATAGATTACATTGACAGAAGAGGAATGTATGTCAAGCGAAAATGGATAGCTGTGTAAATTAGTATCTTCGCTTAACGTTGATTACTAAACACGCATAAATGGTTGTAGATATTATAGTTGACGTGGTAGATGAAATTGTTGATTCTATAGTCAAGATCGAAGAGTAAAATACAAGTGAAGGGGCTTCTTAAATAAAGTATGAGTTCTGCTTTTAAAATTGCAAATTTTCAACCGAACGCCTTCGTTATAGTTGAAGGAAAAAAAGAAGCTGACAGTTTTTATATCGTAAGACAGGGTAAAGTACGTTTATCTGTAGATATGCCGATTCCCGGCGAAGATTCAAATCAAAATCTTGGTCCCGGTGATTTTTTTGGCGTTGTTGCAGCAATGAGCGCGCATCCGCATATTGAAACTGTGCAGACATTGACCCCTGCATCGTTAATAGCCGTAGGCAGAGACCAATTTGGTTCTATGATTCAAAAAAGCCCGCCGGTGGCGATGAAAATCATACGATATTTTTCCATGAAATTAAGAAGTATTGATAAAGCCATTACTAAGTTATCTTTTCATAATATATCCGAAGAAAATCCAGAGTTGATGTATAAAGTTGGAGAATATTATCATTCAAAAAATGAGATGAAACATGGGGCCTATGCTTTTCAACGTTATTTACAGCATTTTCCAAACGGAAAAAACGCGGCACAAACTAAAATGATGCTTCAGTCAATGAACGCTCCATTTACACCGCCGCCTGAGAATAGAACAAACTTAACGCGTCTCTTTCAAGATAGAGAAATGATTTTCGTTGAACACGAACCCGGAGCAGAATTGTACATCATTCAACAGGGCAGGGTTAAAATTACAAAAATTGTTGATCAAAACGAAGTGTTGCTAGCTGTTTTACAGCCCGGCGATATTTTTGGAGAGATGGCCTTGCTTGAGAACAAACCACGTTCTGCATCGGCTACAGCAAATGGTACAGTAAATACGTTGGCGATTAACAAGGCCAACTTTGAAACCATGGTAGCGGCGCAGCCGCAATTGGCTGTTAAGTTAATTACAATTCTTAGCGAACGAATCTGGACTTCAAATCGTCAGTTAGCCAACCTTTTAATTGATGATCCAATTGGAAGAATATATGATATGCTGTTAACTTTGGTGTATCAGAAAAAAATCCCCATAACCCCTAAATCGCAGCATGTTTTTGATATCACGAGTCAGGAATTGATTAAAATGCTCGGATTTGATCAAACCAAAGGCGAGGGTTATATCATGATGCTTATGGAAGATAAATCCATGAGACTCGATGGCGGAAAAATTGTATGTATGAATCTTGTTGAGCTTGAAAAACAGGTTGAATTTCATCGTAAAAAAGCGGCTATGGCGAAAAAACGTGAATCTGCTTCTAAAAATTAATGAAGTTTAAAATATCTTTTCGTCAATCATCCATTTTAGAAATTTAGCAGTTTCTTCTTTAACATATGTCTTTAAAAAATCGCAGGTTGCATATGCATATTTTAGAAACTGACGTTTATCTGCATCAAGATCGTCTATATTTACGTGGCTTGTTTTTTGAACCACCGTATTGATAAAGTGGAGTGTTTTTCCAAGAACTTCTATACAGAGACTGCCGATAAAATAGGCCTTAAAGAATTCAAAAATTTCGTTTTCTGGTAAGTCGTTTAGATATATACGATATGCTCTTTCAATCATCGTGTAATAGTGATCAGGACGTTCTGCGTATTTTTGCAATTCATTTTTATATTTTTTGGCTTCTTCCATTTTTGGGTGAATGTCATGATCAAAAATATTGGTAAAATCAATGGCATCGTCAATTTCGGCTGTATCACTCATGACTCCTGAATTTTTTACATTGTTGATGATACCAAATAAACGCTCAGCTAGAAGCTTGTAATTTTCATCAAGTACAGCAAGCATATCTCCAGGGCTTACACTTTCTGCAGGCTGAATGCCCATTTCTTGAATCCAGTCAGGAATTTGGCGTTTTTCAGGAGCTTTTTTACCGGAAGATTGAGGTTTGAAACTGGAAACCTGATCTGAAGCCTGATCTGAAACCATAACATCGTCAATTTCAGATAGACTGGGTGCACTGATATCTTCATGTGATAAATCTGTTGAGTGTAATTTTTTATCAGAAGTTGGAATTTTTTTTCTAACCAGGCCAGGAACAACTTTACCGCGCGCCTTGCGGGCTTCATCTTCGCCTAATGCTATACGGATGATTTGAATTTTTTTGGTACGTAAATTAAATCGGGTTGCAAATCGATTTCCTTTTTTGTCGATGTAACGGTCATTAATATTGCCGATCGAAACTTTGTTTAAATCAATGTCGTCAACACTGTCGATAGGAACATATTTTCTTGTCATATTTATTTTTAAAAGTGCAAGAGACCGGATACTGCGGATTCAGGTTGACAGGGTGTTATTTTTTAAAAACCTGTTTGGCCTGATGTCTTCTACAATAAAACGATTTCTTTCTACCTTACTCACTGATGTGATAAAAAATATCGCGTTGTCAAGAGAAATTATTCTCAATGAAAGTTTTCCTGTTGATTATAATGTCAGAGTGGAGTATCCGCCTGGGCCGAATAAGGGGCATTATTCAACTCCAGTGGCTATGGAATGTGCGAAAATTTTTAAACGAAGTCCAAATGATATAGCCAATGAAATTGTAGAAAAAATTAAAGAAGTTCCTGAAATTTCTGAATATTTTGAAAAAATTGAAATAGCAAACCCTGGATTTATAAATATTTTCATTTCAACTAAAGTACATATAGAGATGATTCAAAAATTTAACCAAGATTCGAAGTCAATTTATAATCTTGTTAAAACAAAAGATCATGAAAAAAAAATAATTTTTGAATTTGTTTCTGCTAACCCCACGGGTCCTTTAAATATTGTTTCAGCCAGGGCTGCGGCGGTAGGCGATGCGATTTGTCGTATAATTAAAATTTGCGGTTACAACATTTATCGAGAGTACTATGTAAACGATTATGGAAATCAGGTGAAATTGCTTGGTTTATCTCTGGTTGCGCGTTATCTACAAAAAAAAGGGCATGAGGCAAGTTTGCCGGAAGAGGGTTATCAGGGCGAATATATTAAAGATGTTCTTGAAGAAATCTTGAAAAAAATCAGTTTAAATAGCGAAACTGATGTAAAGCTTTTAGATAAAACCGTTAAAACGCTTGATATTGTTAAAAATGATGATTCTCAGTGGAAAGAGAAACTTGGTGAATCGTTTGGTACAGAGGCTGTTGAAATATTAAGAGCTTCACATGAAAAAGATCTAAATGCCTTTGGAGTGTATTTTGACAATTTTTTCTCAGAAAAAAATCTCCATGATGGCGGTGAGGTTGATAAAGCTTTAAAGGTTTTGAAAAAAGCTCAAAAAGTATATGAGCAAGATGACGCCACCCTTTTTAAAAGTACAGATTATGGCGATGAAAAAGATAGAGTCATTGTTCGCAGCGATGGCCGACCCACGTATTTGCTGGCTGACATTGCCTATCATAAATCTAAAATTGATCGTGGGTTTACCCATATTTATGATATCTGGGGGCCTGATCATCATGGTTACATTGCCAGATTAAAGGGTGCAATGAAGGCGATGGGGTTTCCTGAAAGCGATAAAGAGAAAAAAAAGGAAGCTTTTGAAGTTATGATTGTTCAACAGGTGAATATGATTGAAGACGGCAAACCAGTTGTCATGAGTAAACGCCTGGGTAAATTTCATACCATGACGGATTTGCTGGAAAAAATTCCTGCTGATGTGGTTCGATATTTTTTTCTTATGAGATCACAAAGTTCTCATCTTGATTTTGATCTTGACCTTGCCATGAATCATTCAAGTAAAAACCCTGTATACTACATTCAATACGCTCATGCCCGTATTTGTTCAATTTTTCGCGAAGCGAAGAAAGACATTGATGCGGATATCAAGATTTCTAATTTAACCTCAGAACAAATAAAATCGTCATTTCGTGAGGAACTTTTACTGATGTTATGGCGATTTCCGGAAATTGTAGAACAAATATCAATTAACTTTGAAGTTCAAATTTTAAGCGAGTATCTTTATAATATGACCTCAGTATTTACAAGATTTTATCATGAAAAAGAAAATCGAATTTTACCACTTCTTGAAACCAGTCCGAATGAAGCCGAATTTCTTTTAAAAATTATTCAAATAACCCGTCAGGTTATTAAAGAAGGGCTTGAACTTCTTGGTATTTCAGCTCCGGTTAAAATGGAAGGTTTATTAAAACAACAGGATGAAGAAACAATTTAAAATTAAGCGGGTTGCATTATCAAAAAAACAATATGCCAAAATTTAAATACGAAATACGAATTGATGGAATGTTTGAGAGCGCTCATTTTTTATACGATTATTTTGGACCAGGTAAAAATGAACCGGTACATGGGCATACTTATCAGGTTGAACTTTTTATAGGAAGTAATAAGCTTCGAAACGGTATTAGCGTGGATTTTCTCGAAGTCAGAGTCGAATTTGATAAACTAATGATTGAACTTGATCATATATGTTTAAATACCAGAGCGCCTTTTACTGAAATGAGTCCAACTGCAGAGAACATTGCTGAACATGTTTTCAACTATATTAAAGGTTATGTGCGAGATGATGCCAGAATCACTCAGGTGAAAGTCTGGGAAGGTCCAAAAAATTCTGCTTCATTTTTTCCTGATGAGTGAGCAAATTAACAGAAATGATTGTCCCGTCATTTGAAATACATACAGATTCAGAAGTTGATGTAGAAATCGAACTTAAAGAACCCTCTCGTTATGTTGTCATACTTCACAACGACGACTACACTTCGATGGAGTTTGTTGTGATGATTTTGAGAGTTGTTTTTGGAAAGTCAAGTGACGAAGCGATATCAATTATGTATGATGTGCATCGCAAGGGAAACGGCATTGCGGGGATATACACAAAAGAAATTGCCGAAACCCGCGTTCAACTTGTTCACAGCAAGGCACGTGAAAATGGATTTCCGCTGCGCTGTACGATGGAAAGGGAATCGTGAATTTAAAAAATATGAAGACTTCTAATTGCCGATTAAACATAAAGGGATTATTTTCATATTAATTTATATGGTAATAAAAAAGACTGGAAAAAAATAGTATGCTGCATAAAAATCTGGAAAAAGTTTTAAACGATACATACCATGAAGCACAAATCCGTGATCATGCATTTATCACTGCAGAGCATTTACTTTTTGCCATTCTTGAAAGCAGCGAAGGTAAAACCATTGTTGAAAATTCAGGCGGCGATGTAGATGCTGTTCTTGAAGATTTAAATACTTATTTAAATACTCTTGAGAAACGTTTAAATGATGATGAAACACCGCTTCAGACGATTGCATTTCAACGCATATTACAAAGAGCCATAATGCACGTTCAAAATTCAGAAAAATCTGAGGTAGAAATTGGTGATGTTATTGTTGCCTTGTTTGATGAAGAAGAAAACGAAGCAAGTTATTATTTAAGAAAATACGGGGTAGAAAGGCTGGCAATTTTAGAATTTATTTCAGGACTAATGGAAGATGAATTTCATTCAAGAAATAACGAAAAAGAACAAAATGCTCAAAATAGTCCTCAGGAGCAATCGAGTTTTCTTGAAAAATATGCTTTTGAAATGACTGAAATGGCGCGTCAAAATAAATATGATATTGTTATCGGAAGAGAAAATGAAATTTCCAGAACCATTGAAATATTATCTCGCCGGCAAAAAAATAATCCGGTTTTTGTCGGCGACGCAGGCGTTGGTAAAACAGCAATCGTTCAAGGACTTGCCATGAGAATTGCCGAAAATAATGTTCCTGACCGTTTAAAAGGATATCATATTTATTCGCTTGATATGGGTTTATTGATTGCCGGTACAAAATACCGCGGCGATTTTGAAAAAAGAATTAAGTCATTGCTGTCTGAAGTAAAAAATAAGAAAAATGCCATTTTGTTTATTGATGAAATTCACACCCTGGTTGGGGCAGGCGCTGTCGGCGGAGGAAGTCTTGATGCATCCAATATTTTAAAGCCTTTGTTGACAACGGGTGAACTTCGATGTATTGGAGCTACGACATTTGAAGAGTACCGTCGCTTTATTGAAAAAGACCGTGCGCTTTCAAGAAGGTTGCAAAAAATAGATGTACCAGAGCCAAATGAAGAAGATGCAACTAAAATCCTCATGGGGTTAAAACAACGATATGAAGATTTTCATAGCGTTGCTTATTCTAATGATGCGATTAAAGCATGTGTTGAATTGTCCTCGATGTATTTGCGAGACCGATACCTGCCAGATAAAGCCATTGATTTAATGGATGAATCTGGAGCTTCTGTGAGTGTATATTCTCCGCAGCAAAAAACAATTTCCAGAAATAATATCATTCAAACTCTTTCTAAAATGACGGGTATAACCGTAAGTAAACTCGGTACGTCTGATTTGGATTTATTATCGCATCTTTCAGAAAAATTAAAAGCCAGGGTTTTTGGACAGGACAAGGCTGTCGAGAGTCTTGTAACTGTAATTAAAAAACATTATGCGGGCTTAAATCGTCCCGACAAGGTTGTTGGCTCGTTTCTTTTTGTAGGCCCGACCGGTGTTGGTAAAACTGAATTGTGTCGAGCTTTAGCCGATGAGTTAAATCAGGAGCTCATTCGTTTTGACATGAGCGAGTATTCCGAAAAACATACGATTTCACGACTGCTGGGATCTCCGCCGGGATACGTTGGTTTTGATCAGGGAGCCTTGCTTACCGACGCTGTTCGACGAAAACCAAATGCTGTGATTTTGCTCGATGAAATTGAAAAAGCTCATGAAGATATTTACAATGTTCTGCTTCAGGTTTTTGACAGGGCAGTGGTTACCGACAATACCGGTAAAAATGCAGATTTTAGAAACAATATCGTGATTATGACGTCTAACGCAGGTTCTCGAGATATGAGTACAATGAAAATTGGATTTACCGAAAATGCTCAGGAATTTGGCGATGCCATGAGAGAAATTAAACGGATATTTTCTCCTGAATTTTTAAACCGCATTGACGAAGTTATTGTTTTTCAACATTTAAATAAAAACCTTGCCATGAAAATTGTTGAAAAATACTTAAATCAGTTAAACCAGCACTTAAGTAAGAAAAAAATTATATTTGAAATTACAGATGCAGCTAAAGATTATTTGTTAGAAAAAGGTTTTAACTCGGCAAACGGCGCTCGACCTCTCGAAAGTTTAATAGAAAAAGAAATCAAGAGCAAGGTGGTCGAAGAAATTTTGTTTGGAAAACTTTCAAAAGGCGGTAGAGCTCTTATGGATATAAAAAATAATGAGGTTGTTTTAAGTCTTTCGTAGTATAATGAGACTATATAAAAATTAAAATAGTATCCTCCATAACAGAACAAAATTCTTTTTCATTTTTATAAAATTAATATAATTTTGCGGTACCTTTTTTATCCATCGGAAGAATGTAATCTCCATAGGTTGAATTTATATTTAAATAAATATGAATGTCGTAATTGATTTCGCCTTTTTTCATCATATCGGTGATGCTGCGTTTAAAGCTTAAAAACTGCACATTTACTGGTATTTCAAGTAACAAATCATTGCTGTCTATTACGGTTTTAACGGTATCCATCGTGCCTTTGGCGATTTCAAACTCATTAAAATTTACATCATAGGTTAAATCTTTTACTTTAAGCTGTATTTTTTTGTTGTTAACAACCCGAACGAAAAAAACCATTTTCATTTCGGCAAAACCCATTTTATCCACTTTGACATCTTCAATTTTTAAATCCGGTATTGGGGGTAAATTGATTACATCATCATATTTAATTTTTATCGGAATATCTCCAATGATCGAATGGAGCATCATTGTAGTTTCAACATGGTATTCAATTTTTTGCTTTTTCCAGATACTTTTAAGATTGTCTTTTAGCCCTAAAAAAGATAGATCTACAGGAAATTCTACAATTGTTTTGTCTTTCGCTTTTATAAATACTTTATCATTGATTATATTCTCAAGGACATTATTCCCCTCAAGCGAAACTACGTTTTTAATGCTCGAGAGTTCCATGTTAATGTTGTTTTTATTTTCAATTCCTACGTACAACCGAATTGTCGCTCCCGTTAATTCCAGTTTGTCAATTTTCATGGCTTCATAAGTTATCTTCGGACGTATAAATGTTTTTTTAATCATACTAGCACAGCCCAGGAAAATAAGCAGAGATGAAGATAAAATAACAAGTATTAAAGAATGTTTTGTAATCATAGATTTGACTTAGCTTTTTATTGCCAATTCAATGTGTAAAACGTTTTTTATTGTGATAGATTCATCGTAACATAATGAAAGGATTTATTTTGAGAACTAATCGCAATATCGGCAAAATCAGTTATATAAATATGAAAGTTAATTAAAAAAATTTAATTTTGCAGTTGTATGTATAAAATTTGATTTTCAATTTTTAAAGGGTATGTGTCGACCGGATGTATCGCGGGCATTCTAACCACTTGACCGTTTTTTATGTTGAATTGTGCTCCATGTCGTTTACATTCGATGGCGCATGACTTAAGATGTACTTCTCCGTCGTCAAGGGGTCCGTTATCATGGGTGCAGAGATTATCGAGAGCAAACCACTCTTTATCTGAACATTTTACCAGGATGATGCTGTGTTTTATTCCTGTATCTTGTTCAACTTCAATGGGGACAACGTCTCCTGTATTAAAACCGGAAAATTCCGATACATTTGCAATTTCAGTCCATGTCACTTTTTGTTTTGTCATTTTTTTACACCGAAATTTCAACACCTAAAATATTCTGAATATTTTTCCAGATTCTTTCGAGAAATGCATCAGCCTCATCTACGTCATGTTCAAATGATTTACGCAGAACGTCTTCAAAAAAACCGCGCAAAAGCAGTTTTCTTGCTTCAGCGTAACTTAAACCGCGACTCATCATGTAAAAAACTTCTTCTTCAGAAATTTCTCCGGTAGCGCTGCCGTGGGCAGCAATGACATTTTCAGTATGAATTCCAAGCCTCGGGATGGCGTCAACTCTTGAATGATTTCCTAAAATCAGGTTTTTATTTTGCTGGTAGGCCTCGCATCCTCTGGTACCTGCAACGATGTCGGCATTGCCCCAGAATACTCCATAAGAATCATCCATCACACTCATTTTAAAAAGTAAATTTGATTTTGAAAACGATTCTAAATGGTTGACTAAAAAATCATGATCAACGTTTGAATACCTTCCTAAAAAAATTCCCATAAATTCAGCAGATGAATTCTCTCGAAGGTTGCTTTCAACAAATACCTTTTTACTTTGGCTGTTACAAAGGTTGTAAATTCCTGATTTACTAATGGAACCATCTTCCTGGTGATATTTTAAAAAGTTAACTCCCTGCGATGGTCTGTTGTTTTCATCTAAATGACGCAATTGCAACCGGGATTTTTTTTCTTGAAAAATATAGAGTATGGTTAAGTCAAAGCTGCCTGGTTTTTTAATGATATTGATCGTCGCATTTGAAAATTCTTCACAGTAAATGTAGATGATATTTACATGCAATTTATTCTCGTCGACAGGAGATATTTCTATTACAGGAATTTGCTCACAGGTTTCATTTTTTGACAATTTTAAGATATGCAGGTGTTCATCGCTTACTGATTTTGAAATAAAGTTTTCAAAAAATTCGGTAGCTTCGGTTTTTTTAAACAGCTTTAAATTGTTACGGGCCTTCTGTAAAAATATTTCATCAACGCTTTTCCATTTTGCGGCAGAATTCAGTGCAGGTCGGCCGGATTCACTGGATTCTGCGATTTTCACCGAAGACATTGTGATTCCATTTTGAAGGTTTTCTGCAAACGCTGGTAATAATTTTGCCGGGTCGAAACGTCGCCAAGGTTCCATTTGACGATGCGGATAAACCGATTCTAATTCAGGAGTATTTAACAGCTTTGAAAGTTCTTCAAATGGATTTGTTTTTATTTTTTTCTGAATGGTGATTTTTGCCATAATTAGCCTATTGCTCCCTGCATTTCAAGTTGTATCAACCGGTTTAACTCGACAGCGTATTCCATCGGTAGTTCACGCGTAAACGGTTCGATAAAACCATTGATCACCATACCTTTTGCATCGTCTTCTGAGATTCCCCGGCTGGTCATAAAAAAAAGCATGTCATCGTCAACTTTTGAAACTGTGGCTTCGTGCTGAACCCGAACGCCGCGTTCTTCTTCGATTTCCATATATGGTAGCGTAAGCGAAGTGGATTTATTGTCGAGCATTAAGGCGTCGCATTTTACGCTTGATTTTGAATTGATGGAATCTTTATACACTTTAATTAATCCTCGGTAAGTACTTTGACCGCCGTCTTTTGTAAGCGACTTTGACAAAATGGAACTGGTGGTATCGGGAGCCGCATGAACAATTTTAGCGCCGGCATCCTGGTGCTGGCCTTTTCCTGCATAGGCAATCGATAAAACTTCGCCGTGGGCGCCGCGGCCTTTTAAGTATACAGCGGGATATTTCATCGTTACTTTACTGCCGATATTACCGTCAACCCATTCCACGCGCGCATTTTCATAGGCAACAGCTCTTTTGGTAACCAGATTATAAACGTTGTTAGACCAGTTTTGTATGGTACTGTATCGAATGGTAGATCCTTCCATGGCGATCAATTCAACCACGGCCGAATGAAGTGAGTCGGTAGAGTAGGTCGGGGCTGTACAGCCTTCTATATAATGAACCTTTGAATTTTTATCGGTAATGATGAGGGTTCGCTCAAATTGTCCCATGTTTTTAGCATTGATTCTAAAATATGCCTGTAAAGGAATCGCTACGTCGGTATCGGGAGGTACATAAATAAAAGAACCTCCCGACCAGACGGCGCTGTTTAACGCAGCAAATTTGTTATCTGAAGGAGGAATGATTGTAGAAAAATATTTTTTCACAATGTCGGAATGCTCGCGAAGAGCAGTGTCCATGTCCGTAAAGATCACTCCGAGTTTTTCAAGATCTTCTCTAATGGAATGATATACAACTTCGGATTCATACTGAGCAGTTACGCCGCCAAGAAATTTTTGTTCAGCTTCGGGAATACCCAGTTTTTCAAAGGTATTTTTTATATCTTCAGGAACGTCGTCCCAGCTTCTTTCTTGTCCTCCGGTTGGTTTCAGGTAGTAATAAATACTCTCGAAATCTATTGAGTTTAGCCCCTTTACGTCTCCCCAATTGGGCATTGGTTTTTCTAAAAAAATTCGATATGATTCAACACGAAAATCAGTCATCCATTGCGGTTCATTTTTAATTTTAGAAATGTTACGTACGATTTCTTCGGTTAATCCACGCTCGGCTTTAAAGATAAACTGTTCTGCGTCATGAAAACCATATTTATAGTCTTCTTTTTCAAAGCTGGCTTTATCTTTGCTTTTGGCTTTAGTACTTTCAAGATCGTTCATATTTACCTTTTAACTTGCAAGTTTTGCTTCTTTGACAATTTCTTCATATCCTGTACTTTCAAGAATATCAACAAGTTCAGGACCGCCTTCTTTTATGATTTTTCCTTCGGCAATGATGTGAACGCTGTCTGGCGCAATGTAGTCGAGAAGTCTTTTGTAGTGCGTAATTAAAATAAAAGCTCGTTCATTATCAACAAGACGGTTGATTCCTTCAGAAACCTGGCGCAATGCATCGATGTCAAGTCCGGAATCGATCTCATCTAAAATAGCAATGCGAGGCTGCAGTAACGATAATTGTAAAATTTCCATTCTCTTTTTTTCTCCGCCTGAAAAACCTTCGTTTAAATATCGTTTCATTAAGTCAGGGTTCATCTGTAAAGCTTCCATATTGCTTTTTAGTTCTTTTCGAAAATCTTTAACCGTAATATCTTTTCCGCGGATATTTTGCAAACTCGCTCGTAAAAACTGGGTTACGGGAAGCCCCGGAACAGATACGGGATTTTGAAAACTCATAAAAATACCTTTTTTAGCTCTTTCATGCGGTAAAAGACCCGTGATACTTTCCATTTTAGAGGTTTGTTGATTATAATAACGAATATCACCCTGAGTGATCTGGTAGTGAGGATGTCCCATGATTACAGAAGACAGTGTACTTTTTCCAGAGCCATTTGGTCCCATGATGGCATGTTTTTTACCTTTATAAATTTTCAGGTTTATTCCATTTAAAATATTTATTTTTTCATTCTGGTTGTGGGGATTTACATATTGTGCATGCAAATTTTCAATATCAAGAAGCAGAGTCTCATTGGTCATTGTACGTCCTTTAAATTTATTTGTTAGGTATTACAATATAATATAAAATTAGCCATCATGACAACAAAAAGAGGGCAATGTTGAAAGTTATAGATCAATTCTTTCGTTTTGATTTTGTTACACAAATTTTAAATTAGAGAGCCCCAAAACCTATTCATGGATTTTGAGATGCACACATCCCTGTACCGGAAGAGTGCCCAAGTTTTGGGATGCGCTCTTAATATTTTATAGAAGTTTTCGTTTTTTATTTAAATTAGTGAAAAAAAATAACATATTTGAAATATATATGTTAAATGAAGGCGAGTAGAATCATTGCATATGTATTTGTTGTAATTATGGCAGGTTCATCAGAATTTGCCGAGTCAGTAAAAACAAATAACAGGTTGTCTGATAAACCTACTCCTGAAAATATAAATCAGTCAAATGAAAAAAATGAAAACATCGATATGAATAATATTGAAGATAATCAAAATGTAGATCCTTTTTTACGTTCAAATTATTTTTATGAAACATATAATTTATACCAAAGTTTAAACAGTAAAGGTTTTATTCAGTTTGAAAAAAATAAATTTTCCGGTTCGGCGGGGATGATATTTAATACAGAAGGAGTCTTTATCAAGGATCCAGATTTGAATTCAAAATCAACTTTTGCAGATAAACAATTGATCTTAAATAATATACTAAACTTTGTATTTAAAGTAAATTACCAAAACTGGCTTGAAACGGTCATTGTAATTTATAACAATTCATATTTGGGTTCAAAAGATAAAAATGTAAATTATCAGCAAAGTTCACAGCAAAGTATAACAGAAAATAATCCCGTATTTTTAACGAGCCTGTCTTTTGTAAGAATACATTTTATAAATTTACAAAAAATGAATTTAAGCCTTTCGCTGGGTGAGCAGTTTCTGAAATATGATTATTTAAGCAACGATTTATTCAGTGATTATATTTATCCCCTGAAAATTAATGGATTACTTATGATGGCTGAAAATGATGATATTGGTAAATTTAAATTTTTATTGGCTGATGTATTGAATCTTTATGAAAACTGGATTGAACCTCCATCACGATACAAACATTTGCAAACAAATAATACCGATATCATTGGAAACTACAACGGCGACATCTTAAGTTTTAGATCGGGGATTTTTTATGAATCTCCTGACATACTTAAAAAGTTAAACGTTGTTAAATGGCATTTTTATATAAATACTTTGTTTACCCGTTATGGGCCAGTGGCTTCAGGCGCAGATCGATCAAATAAAAGCGGAAGTTTTACTGATAACGATTATTTGTTTCATAATGGTTTAGGCATGTATTTTAATTTTGCAAAATTTGCTGCTTTTTTTGAAGTCTGTCGAAGCGATGGAATTGATCGAAAATTACCCGATATCTTTGGAAATAACGAGGATATAAAAATCAATGGATATTTTTTTCGTGCCGATATTTTTTTGCAACTTCCACCGTTTAAAAATATACATCATTTTACCCGTATAAATATACTTTATTCAGACGGTCCTTCATTTGACAGCTACGGGAATAAAAGATCCTATGGTTTTGTCGCCTCTGGAAATCACGATTTTGGCGGTTTTCTCATCAATAATATATGGGGATTTCGTCCCTATGCAGTATCTCTTAATGATGGAGTCGTAAATCACCAGTCATATGGTTTCTACCATACCAGTGGCGTATTAACATTTAATTTTGGATATTCTGTATTTCTTTCCAAAACGATAAATGTTGAGATCCAAAGCTGGCTAATTTATGATTCTTCATTTTACAATGACTCGCATAGTATATTTAAAAAAAACAATACTTTTCCGGATTTTAAAAACAGGAACATAGGAAACGATAACATGGTATCCGTTTTTTTTACTTTTAACAGTGTTTTGCAATTGTATTTTTCTTTGGATATGTTTATACCTGCTGAAGCGTATCGGTATTTTAATCATGGTATTTATAACGAGAAAAAAGATACTTTTTATGGTGTTTCTGCAGGAATGAGAATCCAATTTTAAGAGATTTATAAAACTCAATTATAAGGCAGAAGTTAGTGCCGTGTCTTTTTGATTTGTTCAGCCTGCGCAAAACAAATTCAAACGGAAACGCTACTTGACAAGTCTCTTTAGCGTGATTAATGTCAAAAAAAGCACCAATATACGACACAAACCATCGATAAATACTTAACAAGTTTGTGTGCTTCACAATATTTAAAATTAATGCGGAGCCACTTCAAGTTTGAACATGTATAAATTAAACAGACATAATACTAAAGTTTGGTAAAGTGTGGCCGTTTTGGCACTTACCCCCAAAACGTCATCTTTCTACAAAAGTAGCCGCTTTCAATTATAATAATTCTTTACGCTAGTAAAATCATTTTAAAAGTAACTTCAATGAAAACAGCCATACTTGGAGCGGGATCTTTTGGAACAGCTTTGGCTGTAGTTGCTGCTCAAAACTCTGATGAGGTTTTTATTTGGAGTCATTCAAAAGATGTTGTTAACGATATTTTATCAGATCATATGAATTCTTACTACCTTCCCGGAATCAAATTGCCTGAGAAACTCAGGGCTTCTCAAGATTTAGAAGAGGTTTTGTTAAAGGCAGATAATGTTATATCCGTTATACCTACCCAGGTAACCAGAGAGGTATGGCTAAAAGCAAAAAAATTTACTCCTGAAAATGCCCGTATTCTTGTTGCTTCGAAAGGTATAGAATGTGATACAAATGAATTGCTCAGCGATGTTTTGTTAGAAACCCTGGGTGATTCTTTTCGCGACAGAATATTTTTTTTATCAGGGCCGTCTTTTGCGCGCGAGATTGCCGAAAAAAGACCTACAGCCATCACCATTGCCGGTTATAACATTGATGGAGTAACAGAATTGCAGTCCGTCTTTTTTTCGGATTTTGTAAGAACTTATGGAACCATTGATGTCACAGGAGTGCAGTTGGGCGGCGCCTTAAAAAATGTAATTGCTATTGCTGTTGGTATTAGCGATGGGATGAATATGGGTAATAATTCGCGAGCAGCCATCATCACAAGGGGGCTTGCTGAAATGGCTCGTCTGGGTAAGATCATGGGTGGCGATCCAATGACCTTTATGGGGCTTGCCGGTCTGGGGGATCTTGTTTTAACCTGTACAGGTGAACTCTCCCGAAACAGATCAGTAGGAATAAAAATCGGCCAGGGGTATCATATTGATGAAATTTTAAATAATATGAGGATGGTTGCTGAAGGGGTCACAACGACGCGCAGCGCTTATGAATTGTCTAAATCTAAAAATGTTATGATGCCGATTACGGAAGCTGTTTATCGAGTTATATATGAAAAAAGAAAACCATCAGAGATTATTCCAACACTCATGTCAAGACAAGTTAAGTTTGAAAATGAATAAACTTTTAAGTAAGTCCTGGGGTGATCTGGGTTATTGAGATGAGTATGAAAAATAAAATTTCAAAATATATACAATTTATTGTATTTCGTTTTATTATTTTACTGTTACAACTTATGCCGTTGTGGTTTCGCATTAAAGTTTCGGAAAATATTTTAGTTCTTGTGGCAGCGATGATTAAAAAAAGAAAAAAACTGATAAAAAGCAATATTCAATTTGCTTTTCCCGACAAGAGCGAAGAGTGGGTAAACGATATTGCCGATAAAAATATAAAAAACATGGGGCGTTTTGTAGCTGAATACATTGATTTGCCTAAATTAATTCATCAAAATTTAAATTTAAAAATTTCATTTTTTCCTTCTAAAGAAAAAACAATTGAGGATAGCCAGAATGGGTGTATTGCTATTTTAGGTCATATGGGTAATTGGGAATGGCATGGTGCTTTGTTTTCAAGCTGGATGCCCGGACGTATTTATGCCCTTGCCAAGCGACAGTCCAATCCCTGGTCAAATGTATTTTTTGAAAAACTTCGAAGAGCTGGAGGAGTTTTATCTGTTTTTACCGACAAGGGATTTTTTCAATACATTCGTTTAATAAAAAATAAAAATGTACTGTGTTTTCTTGCAGATCAAGATGCAGGGGGAAACGGCAGATTTATTAATTTTTTAAATCGCCCGGCGTCTACTTTTCAAGGACCTGCTGTCATTGCGCGTATGACCGGTTGCGATGCTTTTTTTGCATACTCCTATCATGAAAAGGAAAAGTTAAACACCAGATTTGAAAAGTTACAAAAGCCGCTGGCTGATCCTGTAAAAGATCCGGATGAATGGGACAGGCAATTTACTCAATCTTGGGTAAGTATGCTTGAAAAGGCTATCATCGAGCATCCTTCCGATTATTTCTGGGCGCATAACCGGTGGAAAACACAGCCATCAAAATCAACCGATAAAATTTCGATATAGATCAACTGCGGATTTGCTGCCTACAATCAGCCCGTCAGTTAGAACACTTTCCTTGTTTAAAACTACCGGATTAAAGTGCTGATCTAATATTTCAAAATTTAAATTTTGAAGCAAAGCGATACCGCCGGCAATATCCCAGTCTGATTTTTCTCTTTTAGAAAGAATAAGGTCAAATTCACCATAGGCGATAAGTCCCATTTTATAGGCAACAGAGCCTATAAATTCAATGTTGTCTTCAGGTATGGATTTCATAAGCTCTGTAAACAAGTTTTGTTTAACTTCGCTAGTTGAAATACATATTTTTAAATCTTCCAGTTTTTCAATTTTCCTGTCTCTCTGGTTATGGAGTAGATCATTATAAAATATTCCGTAATTATTTCCTCCGTGTAAAAAAAACTTCTTTGAGGGATTGTATATAAACCCCAGTTCAGGTTTATCGTCTAAAAGAAAGCCGACGGATACTGCAAAATAGGGCAGACCCTTTATAAAATCTTTTGTTCCATCGAGAGGGTCGATGATCCAGACTCGTTTTGAATTTTTTCGCTTTTGATCAACGACGGCTTTGGTTTTATCGTTATACGCTTCTTCAGAAACAATAACATCATTTGGAAATATTTTTTCTATTGCCTCTATAATGATTTCATTTGCTTCGTCATCGGCTGTCGTCACGGGATCGCCAGGATTTTTATAATTGACCTGGTAATTTTTCTTGTTCTGATAATGTAAAATTATTTTTCCTGCTTTTAAAATAGCGTTTTTAATTGTTTTTATATCTTCAAATTCTATCATTATGTTTAACTAAAATTGCATGTTGGGGATTTCCCATTATAAAGAAGTGTATTCCTTTAACTCCGAGAGATTTGATTTTAGCGACAAAATCGGTTGCCCAGTTTACTCCGACTTCTTGCATTAAGACTTCCGACTTGGCGGCTTTTTCCATATCATTTAAAAGTTGATCAGGTACGTTTATACCAAACTTGTCTTTCATTCTTTTCAATTGTTTATACGAGGTAGGAACTCTTATGCCGGGAATGATCGGAAAAGTATCTTTCCATAACCGGCTACATTTATCATGAAAGCGAGAAAAAATTTCAAAATCAAAAACAATCTGCGAAATTGAAAAATCTGCTCCGGTTTCTTTTTTTATCTTTAAATATTCAATATCTTTTCCGTTTTTATCTTCAGGGTAGCAGGCAACTCCAATGCAAAATCTCGTTTTTATACCTTCGCGGTATTCTTTTTCAGAAGAATCAAATCCGCTCCTTTTAAGATATTTACCGGCATTTACATTTTTAATTAAACGAACCAGATCATAGGCATACGAAAATCCACCTGCGGCAGGTTGAAACGTTTCATTTAAACCGTCAGGCGGATCTCCTCTTAACGCAAGAATATTATGGATGCCAAAATAATGATGGTCAATTAAAAGGTTTTCAAGCTCTTCAGCCGTCATTCCCCTGCAGGTAAGATGAGCTATGGAAGTAAGGTTGTAGGCATTCTGGGAATGATAGGCGATCGGCAAGGTTCCTCCTCGCAGAGATCCCCCAGCGCCGTGAGTTACCGAAATAAAATCAAATTGTGATTTTTCTAGTTCTTCAATGTGCGAAAAAACTTCCAGAAAATCAGTCCCGTTTCTGGGAGGAATGATTTCAGCAGAGTAGCTGAATTTTTTCGAGCCTAGAATATCGAGTACGCTTTTAACATGATTGGTATGAATGTCCAGTTTAAAGTTTTCAGATTTGTTATTTTCGTTCATGTTAATTATATTTAAATACTTTTCTCATTTGATTTAATTTCGGCTGGTTCGTTTTGATGGTCGATGATGATTTCGTTAAAATCAAGTCCGGTAAGTTTTTTAATTCCTGAAAATAAATACCACAGGGCGCCGCCAAGAACAATCATGGCGGGGAGCGCATTAACAGGAAAGCCAAGGGACGTCATATAGCCAAGCTCGGCATTAAATTCCGGCGTGCCGGGGGCGCTTTTTAAAATACTGATGGCTAGAACAAAGTGGGTGACCATACTCAGTAAAAAAGAACCGGCAACCATATAGGTGCATTTTACAAGAAGTTGACCAAATCCCTTTTCAGCTTTAGCAGTTTTAATTCTTTCATTAATCAGTTCGACGTGCATAACGCCTGGATTTAAAAGAATTGTTTTTACCAAAGGATAACGGGTTTTTAATGAAAATAAAGTTGCCAGGGCAAAAATAAGAGGTTCAGCAGCACCTTTGACGGCAAACCAGAATCCGTTTAATTGCATGAGAGAAAAACCGCCGGTTAAACTAACGTTAAAAATACCAACGATAGAAAAAAAATTCCATTTTCTTGATTTAACCAAATCATAGATTCCATAACTAACCGGAAAGCAAATAGCCAGCATTAAGCTGTAAACCGGCCCCAGCCATTGAGGCTTGCTTAGTTTCATTAAAATGAGAGACGGTATGATGATGTTAAATAAAATGTTGATGAAAACATTTTCTCTTTTTTTGGGTTTTACTTCTTTTTTAGTTTGTTGGTTTGTTTTTTTCATTATATTTTTCGTTCTTTTCTTTTAAACAATGTCGGTTTTTAGTCGGCGGAAATATTGGCACACGCAGCATGAATTGATAATTACGGCAAAACCAAATTATCGTTGTAAAAAGGAAATTCTTGCCACAACATGGTAAAAAGAAAAAATGGCAACCAAGTGAAAAGCAAAAATACATCGACTTTGGCACGTATTATGCCATACTGGATTGGGGTTACAATGATCTTGTGGTTCTTGGCGGCCTGGATGACTTTTTTCTGGGTACCATCCGATACAAGACAGGGAATCGCTCAAAGGATTTTTTACTATCATGTACCTACAGCATGGGTATCAGGCGTGTGTTTTGCCCTGTCATTTTTATACAGTATCATTTATCTTGCCAGACGTAATTTAAAAAATGACAGCCTGGCTTCAGCATATGCAACCGTAGGCTGGGTATTTACAACAGGGGTTTTAATTACAGGGCCACTGTGGGCAAAACCAATCTGGGGCGGGTATTGGAACTGGACTGACCAGAGACTGGTGACTTATTTTATTTTATGGATGGCGTATGCCGGTTATATGCTTTTGCGCATGGGAGTCGCTGATCCTCAGAAAAGGGCAAGGTTTTCAGCAATTCTGGGAATTGTTGCTTTTTTTAATGTCCCTCTTGTATACATGGCCATACGAATATGGAATCCGCCGTCTCACCCTAAACCTGTTGGCAGTATTTCGGAACAAATGTTGATTACATTGCTGGTATCTTTGGCTGCGTTTCAATTGCTGTCGTTATTATTAAGTTATTTATATTACAGGTTTTTAGAACAAGAAAGAAGAATATTAGAGGCAAAAGGATAATTGAAATTATGAAAGTAAATAAAAAAATACGGATGGCGGCAACCATCATTTTAATGTTTAAAGTCTCAACGCTATATTCTCAAGACACAGGAAAATCAGAAGACGAAAAATCATTTGAACTTTTTTATAACGCAGAAACCAAAGAAGCAAGGAATATATTATCCGGTTTTTCTTTCGAGATGCTGGAAAATTTTACAAATCAGTATATGTCGTCAGATAAAATGCAGAATGTTCAAAATATAAAAGAATCTCGCAAATTTTGGTTAATTGAAGAATACTATAAAAGGAAGGCAGATAAAACAGCTGCTGACAGGTTTTTTTATGTATTTCTGGCGGTGACCATTCTCCTTTTGCTTATATTTATTCTAACGTTTCGAATTTATCAAATGCAAAAAAAACTGGAAGATCAGGAATAGAAATAATATGATTTTAAATAAAAAGTCATCTAAAAAAAAGTATCTAATCATTCCTGTTCTTGCAGTGTTTGTTTTTCCATTGTATTCAAAGGCAGGCGATTGGTTATGGAAGATTGATAAGCAAGAGTATACGTTAGATGAGTTTTCTAATGACTACAAGTCGTATTTGCAGCTTATGTCTTTACAAATGGGCACTTCTACGGATGCATTGCTGGAATATATCAATAAAGCAGAAAATATAGCAGATCCCAGATCCAGGGCCATGGCTGAGCAAATGAATCCGGGTATTTTCGGCGAAAATTATATGACAATCATGCTTTTGAAGAAACATGCCGCAGAAAACCATTATTTTGAAAAAAAAGATACAATTCAAATTGAAAAGTTTTTACATGATTTTACAATAACTCAACTTTATTTAAATAATATCATTTCAAAAATAAAGGTAGATGTCAAAGATGAGGATGTTGAAAGCAGATGGCTTGCTGAACGAGAAAAAAATGAGAATTATAAGACAGTACCGATTGAAGAGGGCTTGCTGTTTACTAAGCAAAACATGATTCAGGAAAAACGCGGTTTATTAAAACAAGAATTTGTTAAATCTTTATATGAAAGATATAAAATTGAAAAAAATATTGATTATAAAAAAATGCTTTCAGAATTTAAAGTCAAATTTAATTAATTTTTAAAAGCTACCCTTCATTGTTCAATTCAAGTAAAAAATACAAGCGTTTAACTTTATAAAAATCATAACCAGCAAGTTTTGATGTCTGGGAAAGTTGATCAAGGTATTTTTTTGTATCGTCAAATTTATGAAGTCGAAAACTGACTTCAGCTAGAGCGTAGAGAAGGGTTTTGTTGTTATTTGTTTTACTGTCTAACAATGTCAGAAGTTTTTCATAAATTTTTCCGGTTTTTTGAAATCCGGAATTTCTTGAATATTCAAGTGCGCTTTGGACATAATTTTCAAGATAGAAATCATCATGTTTTAAAATATAGTAATTATAACTCTGTTGTAAACGATCATTAATGTTCTGGGTTATAAAATAAGTGTTTTGAAATTGTTCTTTTAACAGTTTGCCATAAAATTTATCTTTTCTAAGGCTATTGTAAGTTTCATCTGCAATAAAATCAGGGTTACCTCCCTTGTAATTTAAATATGTTTTTTTTTCAGTTATATACTCGCGGTATTCCAGGGCTCTGGTCATTTCAACTGAAATTTTCTGGGGCTTGCAGACAGAACGTAGTATTTTTTCTCGCATTTTTAACGCCGGCATTGAATCTGGTTTTTTTTGCAATGCAAGGTAAAAATAATTTTGATCAATGCTTAATAACTCATTTGCATATTTGGCAAACTCATCGTCTTTAATGGCGTATTGCAGGCTATCAAGTGAAGACTCTCGTTTAACATTGTATCTTTTTTTAAGGTTTTCATTCTCGTGTAAATCTGGATCGTTTTCACTGTCGTCAAACGGGACACAAAATAATTCCAAATCGTGAAATAACATGGATACAATGTTGATTGAATCTTCGGAAGATAGCGCTTCCCATGATTTTTCATGGTCAAATTTATCAGATAATATTGGCTCCGAATATTCAATTTTGTAGAGATTGGATGCGATTTTTACGAGTTTTTTATACCCTTTTCTAAATAATTTTTCAGATTTTTTTTGATTTTCATTAAAAGTATATTCACCTGTCTTGAAGGTGTAGGGATCAAAAAAAACTTCCCCGACAAATAGCCGGAAAAAAAAATTATAAATGGGCATTTTAAAGCTAAGAGACAAGCCGATTAATGTAAGAGTGATCATAAACAGTAAAAAATATTTACTGATTTTATTGTTCCATATATCTTTAAATATTTGAGAAAACATAAAATTATCTGATATCACGAACACATCTAACGCCGGCTCTAAAATCTTCTTTTAAAGATGGAATACCGCCGATCATGCGTTCATAGCCTTTTGTCCATTTTGAAGGTAAATTATATGCACCTCCGCGTATAACTTTATATTTTCTTCCATAATTAATGTTTTTAATTGAATTTCCTTTATAAGGCAATAACCAGCTGGAAGTCCACTCAGCTGCATTTCCGCATGTGCCGTAGATTCCATAGTAGTTTTTATCTGTTAAATGATAAACATTTTCAAGTGCATTGGTTGTTTCTCGCGTTATACATGAGTTCTTATCAAATTCGAGACCGCTCGGGTAAATATTTATTTTTTCCCGATAATAAACAACATCATTTTTAGTAAAGGTTGATAATATCCCCGATCCTCTTGTTGCTTTTTCCCATTCTAATTCCGTTGGTAACCGCTTGCCAGCCCAATGACAATAGTTCTCAGCTTGATAATAACTTAAATTAGATACAGGTAGACCGGGGTCAACATTTTCATCCCATGAGGGTGGGGGTTGGGTTCCGCTTTCAATTAAAAATTTTTTAAACTGCTCGACTGTAATTTCATATTTATCAATATAATAGGAATTTAAATTTAGGTAGCGGGCTCTTTTGTTTCCTGATTCCGCTTGGATTTCTGTTAATTCATTTTCAATTGGAGTAGTGTAATGATCTGTTCCTGGAATATCAGAGCCGAATATAAATGCGCCTTCAGGGATTAGAACCATTTGACTTGAATCTTTCTGGTTTTTATATTCTTTATCAGGCATTTTTTCTTTGTTACTTTCATCTTTACTCATAGACTGATTTGTTTTATTAATTTTTATGGCAATAAATTCACCAGCATAAAAATTTTTATTGGATGTAAGCGATTCACAGTGAATTATATAATTGTTATTTATTGTTTCAATTGAAGTGATCTTAATGGTTCCTGCCATGTTTAAGTCGGTGTCCATTACAAGAAGTTTATCATTTTTTTTCACTAGTTCTATAAATCTTGCATCAAATAAAATAACTTCTACTGCCCTGCTGGCAGCATCAATTCTGTTAATCTCGCCAATTTTAATAAAATTACTGCTTTCACTAAAAATTTGTAAGTTTAGAATCAGCAATAAAGGAAATATTAAAAGAATACCCGCCTGTTTCATCTTATTAAATATCGACAAGTTATCTTTTATTATGAGATAAACGTTTTACATTTATCAAGGAACTTTTTTGCTTTATATCGGGTGTTTATTAGATAATTTAAATATATAGCATCAACTTTTTGATTAAGAACAGCATTTTGAAATATATTATTAAAATTACCATATACTTTATTGGTTAGCATTTTTGTATCTTTCTTTTTTATAGCGATTTGTAGATCCTGAAACCCCTCCTGCCAGCTGAATTTAATAAATTTATTTTGTAAATTAATTTCTGGTTTTAATAAAAATATAATAGCTGGAATGATCAAAATAATGACTAAAATCAAAAAAAATTTTCTTTCACTTTTCATAAATATAGTTTAAAATACAAGAATTGATGAATATAATCAGAGGAACATCATTATTTAATTGATTCATCGATATTCTTTTACTTTAGTATCGGATATTTAACATAAAAATGTATCATTTCAAGCATGATTTATCTAATTGCAATTTTAATAGTTAAAAAATTTATTTTTAGAGGCTATTAAAGCATATCTAACTGTTCTAAATATAATATTAATGAATGTGCAAATTCAAACATTTTTTTAAATGACATTCTGTTAAATATTTATTTTTTGACTATATGCAGATATTGGGTACCATTTTAAACGTATTTTTTGTTATAGTTAGTCTTTTATTAATTCTACTTATTTTAATGCAATCGGGTAGATCGTCTGGAATCGGACTCATGGGGGGTAGCGCCAGTCAGAGTGCCTTTGGAGCTGGTTCTGCAGATGTATTAACAAAAATGACCGCCATTCTTGTTGCCTTATTTATGTTAACAGGATTAGGTCTTGCTTTTATAAAAAGCGGAGAAAACAGTATTCAAAAAATACAGGGAAATTTTACAGAAAAACCTTTGTTAGAAGATGATACATCTGTAAAACCAAATGAATTGTCACCAAATTCAGCAAACCTGCCCGGAGCAGAAGCCAAGCCGGGTAATGAAGCGGTACAAAAACCGGTTGAACCTTTAAAACCAGCCACTACTCCATAAAAAAAGGAGATAACCAATCTCCGTGTCAAAAGCTGATTTAAAAGATTTTGACGATCATACTTTTTTAAATTTTCGAAACTATATTTATGATAATTGTGGTATAGTTATTAAAGAAGATAAAAAAGTATTTCTTGGCAGCAGATTACGAAAACGAATTAAAACCCTTCATTTAACTGGCTATGACGAATACTGGAATTATTTAATTAATAATTCTCAAAGCTCAATTGAAAAATACAATCTATTTGAGGCCATAACCATAAATGAAACTTACTTTCAACGCGGAAATAATCATTATAAAATCTTGGCTGACTATGTTTTGCCTGAATTTTCTTTAAAACATGGTAATCAAATAAAAATATGGTCTTGTGGAACATCTACAGGCGAAGAGGCGTATGACCTTTCCATGGTATCTCTTGAGTATGAAAAGGATCATCCTGAATTAAAAATTTCAATCATCGGTACAGATGTTTCAAAGCGGGTTTTAGAATTTGCACGTAATGCAGAATATGCAGACAGACGAATAAATCAATTGACTGAATACCAAATCCATACTTATTTTAATCAAATATCGCCAGAGAACAGTACGCTTCCATATGCCAAAAAAGTTTTAAGCGTTAAACCGCTCTTAAAAGAAAAAGTAAATTTTCAATATCAAAATATTATGTCAGACGATTACATCCTGGATGTGGATGTACTCTTTTGCCGAAACGTACTGATTTACTTTGATAAACAAACACAATACGAGATCATGCAAAAATTTTATAATTCCTTAAATCATGGGGGATATTTATTTCTAGGTTATAGCGAAGTACTTAATATAATGCCGGAAAAACTAGTTGTTTGTCGTTTTCCTGAAGGAACCATTTATAAAAAGGAATTTTAGTCATACATAAGTTTTTTTATGACTATGAGTGCGTCTCAAAATACATGGATGGGTTTTGGGATGCTCTCTAAGAATGATATTTTTGTATGTCATTTAATGAGATTTTATTTTCGTAAAAAGCCCGTCCAACAATAAACCCATTAATTCCAGGAATTAAATTTAAATCAGAAGCTTCATTAATATTAGAAATTCCGCCAGAAACAATTGTTTTAAACGAAGGGAATTGTTTGCTGATTTCTTTATAGAGATCAATGTCTGGGCCTGTTAACATTCCATCTCTTTTTATTTGAGTAACCAGGATATTTTTTATTCCAAGTTTCTCCATATCTTTTAAATAATCCATTATATGAATATTTGTGTCAACCTTCCAACCGGAAATTTTAACATTTCGTTCCCATACATCTACGGTCAGTAAAATATTACGCAAGTATTTATTCCTGATTTTTTTAAATTCATCCGGCTCTTTAAGGGGCAGTGAACCGATCATGATAAAATCTTCATTAACATTTAATCCGCATTGAAAATATTGCTCAAAATCTTCAAGGCTGCGAATCCCCCCGCCGGCTTCAATGATACATTGAGTTTGTTTTTTAATTTCGCCAAATAAAGTTGTATGAACTGGTTTTCCTTCACGCGCTCCGTCGAGATCAACGAGATGAAGTCTTTTTACGCCGGAATCTTTAAATTTACGCGCAACAGCAACAGGGTTATCAGAGTAAATTTTTTTTTGATTATAATCTCCCTGGGTAAGACGTACTACGCAATTTTCAATAATATCAAGGGCAGGTATTAAATTCATTAAATTAAACCTATAAAATTTTCCAGAAGTTTTAAACCCATACGATATGACTTTTCCGGATGAAATTGGACGCCATAAATATTGTCTTTTTCTACTACCGAGGTAAATTTTCCGTCGTATTCGGTTACACCTGTGGCGTATTTATGAATTTCCCCAAAACGATAGCTATGAACAAAATAAAAATAACTTTCATCGGGAACATCTTTATTAAACTTTGTTTTTTTTTCCCATGAAACTTGATTCCATCCCATATGCGGAATGACAATTTCCTTTGACTTAAATTTTTCAATATTACCCTCAAATAAGCTTAAACCATTTCCCGTGTAATTAAATTCATCAGATAAATGAAACAGTATCTGAAAACCTATACAAATACCAAGTACGGGTTTACCTGAATTTACAAAATCAATGATAGCATCATAAAATCCAGTTTTTTTAATATTTTCCATTGCCTGACCAAATGCCCCATCGCCGGGAATTAACACCGCATCAGCATTTTTAATTTGATCAGGCTGCTGAATTACGTTTACTTGTTTACCTAGAAATTCAAAAGCTTTTTGTAATGATCGAATATTACCCATTCCAAAATCAAGTTCAACAATTTTTGGATCAGACTTCATATACCGCCTTTGGTTGAGGGTATTTCATTTCCACGTCGAGTATCGATTTCAAGAGCTTTTCGAAATGCCAAGCCGGTCGCTTTATAGATGGCTTCATGGATATGGTGTCGATTTTCGCCATAATGCAGCACCACATGTAAATTTATAGCAGCATGAATGGATAATTTCTGTAAAAATTCAAGTGTCAATTCAGAGTCATATAAATTACCAAAGCCTTGCATTGAATTTAATGATACTCCTTTATATGAAAAATATGGTCTTCCTGAAAAATCAACCGAAACAGTGACAAGGCAATCATCCATGGGTATTGTAACCGAACCAAAACGATAGATACCTCTTTTATCGACAACTGCCTTTTTAATGGCATCGCCTAATACAATGCCGCAGTCTTCAACAGTATGGTGACCGTCAATTTCCGTATCGCCGTCAATTTTAAAATCAAGATCAATCATGCTGTATTTTGAAAAATGATCCAGCATATGATCAAAAAAAGGAATAGGGCTTTTTCCGTTAAATTTTCCTGTTCCGTCAATATTTATATTTAAATTTATACGTGTTTCTTTTGTATTTCTTTCAATAGACGCTTTTCTCATATATTATTATCGACTTTTATTAACTTACACTTGGGTTAAAGTAAACCGGCTGTGTAATTATTTTGCCTGCATTTGAGATAGTTCTTTTTGTGAAACTCCCAGCAGGTATAAAACGGAATCAAGACTTGGCTGTGAAATAAAAGCTCCGGCTTTATCTCTTACAGTTGGTTTGGCGTTAAACGCAATGCCAAGACCGGCAGCTTCAAGCATATCAAGGTCATTTGCTCCATCACCAATGGCAACGGTCTGGTCCATCAGTATTTTATCTTCACTGGCAAGTTTTCGCAAAATAGTTGCTTTTCCTGCCCGATCGATAATTTCACCAAGTACTTTTCCGGTTAATTTTCCATCAATGATTTCAAGTTTATTTGCAAAGCTGTAATCAAGACCAAGCTTTTCTTTAAAATAATCTGTAAAGTATGTAAAACCGCCTGAAATTACAGCAATTTTAAATCCCATTTTTTTCAAGATACTGATCAACATATCTGCGCCTGGTGTAAGTTCAATTCTTTTTAAGACTGTAGATAATACAGTTTCAGGTAAACCCTCTAGTAATTTTACCCGTTTTATTAACGATTCACAAAAATCCAGTTTACCCTGCATGGCTTCCAGAGTAATTTTAGACACTTCTTCTTTTTTTCCGCATTCGGCGGCAATTTCGTCTATTACTTCCTGTTGTATTAACGTTGAGTCCATGTCCATTACAATCAGTCGCTTTGATCTTCTAAACAAGTTTTCAGGTTGAACTGCGAGATCAAAATTGTTTTCAAAGGCAACTTTAAAAAGTAATCGTTTTAATTTATTAAAGTCAGAATAGGTATTATCGACTGCTAAAATAAACTCGATGGCTTCAAGGTTTCCCTGTGCTAATCGGTTCATTCTTTCAATATTAATTCCATGATTTCCCAGAGTCTGTGCAATGGAATTAAAGGCAGACATGGAAATTCTGGGAGATAATACGGTCAGGGCAAAGCTTTTACCGGTATTTCTATTGATTTCAGGATTATCCTGCAGAATATGATAATCCAGACTTAACTTCATATTTCTGGTTTCATAACTGATTTCTTTTAAAACATTTAATCCAACATGTTCGGGTATGTTTACCAGCAGCGAGAGACTCAGTTGCCCGAGACTTGTTGTTTGCTGAACATCAATAAAAGAGATTTTCCAGTTTTGAAGTATATTGGTAAGACGTGCCAGTATTCCAGGGTAATCCTGTCCTGTGATATGCAATAAAACATTTTCTGATTTTACGACATCACAGACTTCACATGAAAGAGTAATTTTTTTTGCTTCCATAATTACACCAATTGTTGTCGCCCTTATCTATAATTAAAATCTATAATCACCAATGGCAAAAACAACTTCCAGCTGTTTTTGATTTGGGTCATTGATAAACCATTTTTTATTTTTATCCCAAAAAAGTCGTTGGGCAAGGTACAAACGTATAGGCATGACTGGTATTTGCAAGCGAAAACCGAAACCCCAGCTATATCGGTAATAACTTGGGTCAGTTAAATTATTAAAAGTTAAACCTGTACTTTTTATGGCATCAATTTGGGCTTGCGGGGTAGTTGCATCGGTATAATATTGATTTTGCTCATTAAAAAGAGCTCCCATATCAAAAAATAAAACCATCCAAATTATGCTTGGCTCAATGGGTACTCTTAATTCAGAATCAAATAGTAAACGATGACTTCCGCCGCCGTTAGTATTCCAATATATTGGAAAATTGGGATCATATGCTCCATATCCGCGAACTCCCTCAAGACCTCCGAGAAACAAACGATCAAAAGACTCAATATAAGGATTTTCAAATATATCCTGTTTGCCGTATACTGGATTGGTCTGTTGAGTAAATAAACCAGATAAATGATGTTCAAATACAAATCTCCATCTGCGTAATTCACCGGCACGAATTAAATTAAAAAGAGTAAAATCTGTTGGCCACCAGAAAAAGGTTGCTTGAGCGCCATATCGATTATAATGATCGGAACCGCCCAAGGCGCCGCCAACAAAATCAACATTTGCTCGTGCAGTGAGTCCCTGGGTTGTGTTGAATACATCGTCACGGTTATCAAAAATGATTCCGTTTATAAATTTATTTTGAAATTGCCACCCAAGTCTTGATTCTAAAAATACAAGATCATCAACCTTGCTGGAGGGATTCGATATGTTAGAAACAGAGGGGTTAAATCCATGATAATGTGACCAGTTTAACGCAAGTCGATGACCAATTTGCGCAATCACTCCAATGGAATCATGGTCATAATGTGCAGTCTCTGAAGTACTCAGGTTTGAGTTTATTGTTGAACTTCTGTTTGCATTTGCATTTACAACGGCAGCCTGTCCGCTAAGAGGAGTGATCGAATTGGTATCAATCTGCGCATGAGAAAACTGGGTACCTAAAGTTAACCCCCATGGTTTATTAAAAATCCACGGCTCTGTCCACGAAAGACTGACAGATGATCTCTTTAAACCAAATTCAAGCGAGCTTGAAATTTGTTGGCCAGTACCATTTAAATTTTTTTCAGAAAGCGACATGTTGATAGAAAAACCTGTAACAGTTCCGTATCCTCCGCCTACGCTCATAGACCCGGTAAGCTGCTCTTCAACACTGATTACCAGTCCCATTAAACCTTCTTTGCTGCCAGGTCTTGCATCAAGATTTACTTCTTTAAAATATCCCAGATTATTGATTTTCTCACGGGATCGTTGAACCAGCTTTGCATTGAATAAATCGCCCTCTTTAACAAGAATTTCACGACGAATAACTCGATCAAGAGTTTTTTCATTGCCTTTAATGATTATACTTTCTATATAACCTTTAATACCTTCTTGAATTAAAAATTTAGTGTGAATAAACTGCATATTTCTTTTGGCTGGTTCATTCTCATAAATTTTTCTTAATTTTTTTATATTATAATAGTCTATTCCATCTTTTTCAAACTTAACCTGGTTAGGTGATAAAGCTAATTTATCGATTTCTTGAGGGTTTAGTCGAATGGTCGTTCTTTCGGGAATGCTTCTTGCATAAATATAACCCTTCTCATTGTACATAAAGTTAATAACTCCACGATCTCGTACAAATTTACTCTGATCAAAGGCTGAACCAATGTAGAAGTCGCTTAATTCAAAAAATTTATCGACTTCTTTTTTGGTAAAAATTGCTTTTTGGGTTTCAGGATTCAAATAATCATTATCCCATTGAACGTCATAACCATTAAAATAATAAATTTCGCCTTCGTCAATCTGGTAGGTAATTATAATTACACGTTTATCTTTTTTAACAGGGTCTACCCATCGAATATCTTTTTTGGTCTCAACAATGCGAGCATCAAGATAGCCATGCTGATTTAAAAAATCAATGATCAATTCTTTATCTTTTTCAAAAACATGCTCTTTAAATTCACCCTTGGTAAATATTCCGTCTTCTTCAAGTTTTAGTACTGAATATACGCTTTGAACATCAACATTTTTAATACCAATGATATTAATTTTACCGACTTTTATTTCTTCACCCTCGTCGACGGTAAAAATAATGATAACAGAATTTTTCTTTTTCCCATCAGTTAATTTTTCATATCGTACGGCAACATTAAATAAACCCTTGTCTTTAGCCTGTGAAATGATAAGATCAATGGATTTTTTAAGTAATGATTCGGTATAAACTTTATCTACTTTCAGGGGAAGTCCGTCAACTAAAGTAGCTTCACTTAATTCTTTTAGACCTTTAATGCTTACCTTGGTTAGTATTGGCCGTTCTTCAATTAAAAAGGTAATGGATACGCCGTCTTTATATTCCGCGCCTTCAATTTTGGCATATGCAATAGAACCATGCTGCAAAACTGCCTTAAGGTCATTATTCATCATTTCTCTATTTAATATCATGCCAGGTCGTAACTGGATGAGATTCATTAATTCGGAGCTTTTAATATTGTCATTACCTTTAAAGTCAATACGCGTAACCTTTTGTCCATAATATCGTTCGCTTTGTGAATATATTTTGCCTTGATACCAGATAAACGAAATGATAGCAATTCCTGCAAATGCTGATAAAAATATTTTTTTTGTGAGAAATTTGATCTTTGATAGCACTGGTCTGGATATTTTTTAATGGAGAGGTGTCAAGCTCTATCAATTATATGAAAAAATGACGCCCAAACAAAATATATTATTTATGAAGGGCGTCAATAAATTCAGGAATTTGGGCAGTTTTCTGTCCAATATATTTAAAAACAAGAATGTTTTTAAAGTTCCTTGAGCAATTGCAAAACAATTTTTGAATTTTGATTTGCCTGTGCCAGCATCGCCGTACCACTCTGCAAAAGCACTTGCTCCTTTGTGTATTCCACCAGTTCTTCTGCAATATCTGTATCTCTGATTCGACTTTCAGCAACGACCATGTTTTCGTATCCAGTACGCAGAGATTGAGCCGTTATTTCAATTCTGTTGTAATAGGCGCCAAGATCCGCTCTTTGTCGATTCAAATTATCAATCGCACTATCTACAATACCAAGCATGCTGTTGGCCTTACCTACTGTAGATACTCCTTTTTTACGTCCGCCTTCGATGAGATTGAAGGCTTTAGAATTCATGGTAGAAATGTACGCACGAATTCTCTGGTTCTGGTTTGGTCCAACATGGAAAAACATGCTGGCCTTTCCTGATTTAGACAAACTACCATCGAGTAATTTCATTCGGTTAAATTCGGCAGTAGTTGATATTCTATCAACCTCATCAATTAACTGAGAAACTTCAACATCGATCTGTACTCTGTCTTGAGGAGAGTAAATTCCGTTTGCAGCTTGAATGGAAAGCTCTCTAATTCTCTGCATAATGTCATTTACCTGTCCCAGACCTCCTTCAGCTACCTGTAAAAAAGATAAACCAAGCATCGCATTGCTTTCAGCTTGTTTCAGACCGCGAATTTGAGTTCGCATTTTTTCTGAAACAGCAAGACCAGTAGCGTCATCGCCAGAGTGATTGATTCGCTCACCGCTGGAAAGTTTTTCAATGGACTTTGTCAGACGAGCTTCTGACATCTTGATTTGCCTTTGAGCAAATATTGCCGGTGTATTGTGGTTTACTTGCATATTTCCCTCCCCTCCGGGAGTTTCTCATTCAACAATTAGATGAGCGCTCATACCGGAGTGAAAAGACTGATGTCAGCATCAGCCGTTTCACTCCGGCTGAGCCTGCAAGAAATATGCATACACCGACCTTTGTCGATGTATTTTGAGTATATATTTTTCTACCTCATCATCGGAGATCAAAGCCCCTAAGGTGAAACCACTGAGAGCTTACTACGTTAAATTAGAATAGATCAGGTTAAATTATGCGATATTATGATATTAAATAGGGTATATTATAAATATAATATTGTGTTTTACAATTATTATACAATCATCCGGTTTGATAAATAATTTATTTTGTTATATCTAAAATAGCTAAAAAACTGCTTTAGTTTACCGACAATATCAATACTTGCTATTATTATATAGAAAATGGAATTATGAAAAAAACACTTTTATCACATTTGATTCGTTATATTAGCAAACCATATCGTCTCTGGAAATACATCGGTGGAATTTTTGCTCTCATTGTATTTTCTTCTCTGGCATATCTTACAATAATTCGAGGTAAAAAAATAGTAAATAAAATTTTAACAGACCAAATATTTTTTACAGGTAATTTAGCTATAAAAATCATAAGTTCTGTTGCTTTTTTAATTGGCGCCATTACCGTGATTCAGCTCTTTGAGCGGCTTTCTCAGTTGGGTGCGCTGGATTTAATTGCAGTTATACTTGACAGCGTTATAGTTCGTGAGCTTGGACCCTTGTTGGCCGGTTTCGTCGTGATTGCAAGATCCGGTTCGGCGATTGCTGCAGAAATTGCCACGATGATGGTTAATGAAGAAATCAGCGCTCTTGAAATGCTGGGTATAGATACATTGTACTTTATTGTTTTTCCTCGAATAGCCGGCGCTTGCATTTCCCTTATGGTGCTTACCATTTATTTTATTGCCATGGGGCTTCTTGGCGGATTTTTTATTGGTAATCTTTATGCAGGAATTACTTTTGCTGATTTTCAGACTTACATAACCAGAGAAATTACATTTGTTGATGTAGTCGGAGCTGTTCTTAAAAGCGCTGTTTTTGGAGTTTTTATTTCGACAATTTCCATTTATTACGGGTTTCAGGCATTTTCAAGTACCCAGATTCCGCAGGTGACTACAAAATCGGTGGTTAGTTCAATTTTTGTTTTGTTTATCATCGATATAATAATGACATTGAGTTTTTCATTGTAATGAAAATATGCATGAAATAGAATTAAAAAATATATCGCTGACGTTAAATGGTCATCATGTGCTATCCAATATCAGTGAGACCATTGAATCTGGAAGTTTGTATTATCTAATGGGAACTGCAGGCAGCGGCAAATCTTCTTTTTTAAAAGTTATTAATGGACTTTTTATGGAAATTGAAGGGGAGGTCATTGTAAATGGAGAAAATATTTATAATTACGGCCAAAAGAAAATGCTTGAATACCATAAAGAAAATTCTTTTGTATTTCAAAATTCAGCCTTGATCAGCAATATGACCATTCTTGAAAATCTTTCACTGTATTATAATTATCATACCAAGTTAACGAAAAATGAAATCATTGAAAAAATAAACCCATATATGAAATTATTTGAGATAGAACAGGGGAAGTTATACGACAGGCCATACTATTTAAGTACAGGTCAGCGAATGTTATTTGGTATTATAAGAGCATTGCTTGAAGATTGCAAGACAATATTCTGGGATGAACCCATTTCAAATCTTGATCAAATTGAAAGAAATAAAGTTAAAAAAATAATTAAAGAAAAAAAAAGTCAGGGTAAAACCATTATACTTGTTTCAAACGATTGGGAGTTTGGACTTTCCGTTGCAGATCATGTCGGCGTTTTGCACAACGGAAGACTTATTCATAGCGAAGCGCCGGAAAAAATACGTAAATCAAAGGACCATGTAATCAAGTCTTTGATTTCTCAAGAAGGATAATATGCCGTTTACTTTTAATGACCGTCAAAAATCAGTTGCATTTTTTCTGCTAACGGGAGTATTTTTTGTACTTGTTTTAAGCGTTTTAATCATACAGGGAAGCGACTTGATAGCATTTAAGCAGCCGCAGTACACCCTCTTTAATGATACTCATGGTTTTACAGGAGGTACCTCCATAAAATACAGAGGCTTTAACGTTGGAAAAATTAAATCAATGACGCTCACCAGGGATTCCCAGATAAGAGCAGATATTTATTTTTATAAAAAGTATGGCTATCTTTTAAAAACCGATTCTGTTCTTCGCGTTCAAAGCAGCTTATTTGGAGCCTCGTCATTAATATTAATTTCGTCAAACGAAAAAGAATCAAAACTCCTTAAACCCAAGACATTGATGTATTCATCAGACATGCCGGAGGGACAGGAGCTTCTTGTAAAAAACGCCATTGCATCAAAATCAACGGATGAGTTAACCGATAAAATAAAACTAATTCTTGATGATGTACATAATTTAAAACCAGTTCTTGAGGCAACATTATTAAATATTTCTAAAACGGTGGAAAATGCAAATTCTCTTGTTGCCGGACTTCGCGGTACACAGAAAACGAGGTTAAGCGACGAAATATTTCGAACACTCGCCAATACAAATGCCATTACTGAAAACGTAAAAAGTGTATCAGAAAAACTTAAATCAAACGACAACAGCATTGGAGCGATTTTAAACGATCCCAAGGTTATTAGCGGTAAGATTGAAAAAATCATGGTTAATTTAGAAGTTGTCTCTGAAGATATGAAACAATTTTCAAACAACAATCTTGGCAATAAAAAAGAATTTGATAAAATAATTTTTCTACTTAAGGCAAACCTGGTTGAGCTTGACAGTCTTTTAAAGGCAATGCAGTCTGTACTTGGAAAAGGTAAAGACAGCAAGTCAAAATGACGCCTTCGGTACATAGAGGGGTTGTCTAATAAGCAAAGATTTTGTAGATTTGGCGTTTTCAGTTCATTTATGCGGGCCTGAAGAATAACGGCATATTAGACAACTCCCCAAAAAAAATAGTCGGCGTAGCGAATTGGTTCTAATGAAAAAATGTGACTGCGCGTTTGCGGTATGGTTTTTCGGGATTAAAAGCATTGTTAAATAATTTAGTGTAAACCTCAACGAGATTTATAAATTGGCTCAACGGAATTTTTTAAATGCTGGCTGATCAAAAAAATCGTGATGAAGTAATTGCATATGACGGTCATATTTTTATCGTTGCCGGAGCAGGAACAGGGAAAAGCACCATCATTGCGGACAAACTTCTATGGCTTCTTGAATCCGGTAAACTTCAAAGCATTAAACATGTAGCCGCCATTACATACACCAATAAGGCCGCCGCCGAACTAAAATGGAAAATTGAAGAAAAGCTTTTCCAGAGAGTAGATCAGGTAAAATCAAAAGAAGTTGCGGAAACTTTGCAGAAAGCTTTAAGTTTAATTCACGAAAGTTCCATTGGAACCATTCACAGTTTTTGTGTTCGTCTTTTACATAAATACGGTTATCATGAAAATATTGATCCATTGTTTTCCATCGCTTCAAAAGAAGAAAGCGAGGTTATGTTGCATGATGCTTTTTCATCTTATATTTCTAAAACAATAAATGAAAATACAGTTCCAGGCAATATCTGGAAAGATCTCATCCTTTCAGGAAGTTATAATTCTCTAGGCTCTTTATTTACCGACGTTAAATCCATCATTGAAAAAACCCATCTTCTTGAAAATCTAAGTCTCCAGGACTTTCCTGTTAAAAATAAAGATGATCTCAGGAGACTTCAAGAATCAGTATTTAATGAGCACGTAATGCGATTTAATGAATACCTTTCCTGCTATAATTACTCTGAAGAAGCTTCTGCAAATATCGATTCACTCGGAGGTAAACTCGATACTTTAAATCGTGTTTTACGGCATGAAGACAATCCATTGCAGCGAATTAAACTTTATAATCTTGATATATATCCTGAAAGTTATCGAGGCAAGAAAAAATACATTCTGGATTCATCACCTCATGAAAATATTCAGAAAATTTTAAAAGAATATTTGATTTTATTTTCGAAATATCCGTTTAATGAAGATCATTCTGTAAATGAAGAAGTGCGCCAGCATTTCAAAAGCACAGTATTGCCACAGTATTCAGGCATTACAAATAACACGTTAAAAAATGAATATCACCGATATTTGTTTTTTAAAGGGTTATCGGACTTTCATAATTATTTTATGGAGTTTAAAAGACAAAAAAGTGTTTTAAGCTATAATGATATTATTTTTTATACAAATAAATTGCTCAATAATAAAAATATTTTAATGCAGGTTCAGAAACAGTATCATTATATTTTTGTTGATGAATATCAGGACACCGATCCTTTACAGACTTCCATTTTTATTAAAATGGCTGATACGATCTATGCAAATAAAAGTAAAGAATTATCATCAGAAAAACAATCCTTAAAATTAATCAGAGTCGGGGATGCCAAGCAATCCATTTATAGTTTTCGCGGCGCCGATCTAGAAACTTTTCATCATGAAAAAGAAAAATTTCATTTTCATGATTCAGGTTATATCGGGCATTTAACTGTAAACATGCGAAGTCATCCGCGTATTATCAAATTTATTAACAGGGTATTTACACCGATGACAAACAATACCTCAATGGATATTGAAAACTATGAATCGATTATACCGGGTACGCAAAACTCACGATTGCCCGATCCCGGGGTTTATATAAATTACTTTAAAAGTTCAGATGAAAATGACTCGAAGCAAATTAAAGTAAAACGTAAGTTAGAGGCAACATGGCTTGCTTCTGAAATTGAAACACTTTTTGCTTTAGATAAGAAGTTGTCAGTTTGTATTTTATTTTTAAGCATGAAAGACAATCTTGAACCCTATGTTGCACAATTAAAAGAAAAAAATATCCCCTTCAGTCTTATAGGACGTCGATATTATGGAGAAAATTTTACAAAACGATATTTAATATTTTTTTGTAAATATTTATACAATACCAGCGACAACATTTCTCTTACAGGTTTTTTACGGTGTCCGGTAGTCGGTTTTACTGATATAGAGGTTGAAAACGTTATTAATTCAGATTACATCCGAAGAGCCATTCAAAATGAAATTGTACACGAAAAAAATATGAATTCCGAACTTTTATTAAAAGTAGAAAAAATTGTTGAATTGTTTAATACATGCATACTTTTATCGCGCAACCAGTCTCTGCCGGATATGATATTTTATTTATTAGATCATTCAAATTTTTTACCTTTTACGAATTTATTGTACAATAGTGAAATTATTAAAGAAAGTATAGATCGTTTTCTGGAAATTGCAGTATCAACGGAAAATATATCATTTTTAACTTTTAACGAGAAGTTTAGTCATTTTATAGAAGAAATTGAAAAACTGGAAAATATTCCCGAGGTTGATGAAAGTGTTGAAGCCTATAGCCATCAAAATTCGGTGCAAATCATGAGTTATCATAAAAGCAAAGGTCTTGAATTTGATGTTGTATTTATGCCGGATTTAGCTTCGATTAAAAATAATAGATCAGAAGAATTGGTTCTGGAGTCTTCAATTGATCCGGCAGTTAATTCTGATGATTCTCAATTTAAACAATTAAATGTCGTATTTCAATATAAAGGCGATCTTTCATCATGTTCAGTAAATGGCAACAAAATTGAAACTACTTTAAAGCGAAAAAAAAAGGAAGAAATGGTAAGACTCGCCTATGTTGCCATGACTCGCGCAAAAGAACGTTTGTATTTGCCCATTCACGGGAATTTAAAAGATGGCGATTGTCTGTTAAAATATTTTAATGAAGCGTTATCTGAAAAGTTTCAAGTCAATAATGAAACCAAAGATCAACATGAGGAGTGGTTGCCAGTTGAATATGATAGCGCAATGGATTCTATTTACTATCAAAGGTATCATTGTACTAGCGTTAAAGATGAAAATAATGAAGATGAATATAGCGAATTGGTCATTTCAAAAGCATCTCCCGCAATTCCTCGATTTGAAAACAACCCATCAGCTTCGTATTCTTTTGTAAGCGGCACATCGATTATGAAAAAATTAGCTGCTCAAAAAGGAATTCGTTATGATAAAAGTAATGAAAAATCTTCTGAAATCCATTTTGAAGAAAGTTTAATAAATAGCGATCAAGAAAATATGGATGAAATTCAAATTGGAGATTTTTATAATCAACAGAATATTCTTGAAGATGCTCTTACCAGAGGTGTGATTGCTCACAGTGTGTTTGAATTGATAAATTTAAAAAATCCTGAAATTCATGAAGAAGTTTTACAGGTTCTTTTTTATACGCATGCTTTTAATTTTCAGGCACAAAAAAGTATAGAGAAGTATGCAACTGAATTGATGGGGACTTATAAAAAAAGTACACTTTTTAATCTGGTTTTGTCATCTCAAATCATCGGTAAAGAAATTCCATTTTCACAATTGTTTTTAAATGATAAAAATTTTTCATTTATCGATGAAAGTTATAAAAATCAGAAACAAATCGCAGTAGGTTATATAGATTTGATTTTAAAAGACGCAGAGAATTCCATTCATATCATCGACTATAAAACCAATGTAAAACCAGAACATATGTCATTTTCTGATTTTTCAAAACATCTTCTTGAAACTTATGAGATTCCCATGATGCTTTATAAAAGCGCCATTGAAAATGTATTTCCTGATTCGCATGTTGTTTTAACGCTATATCATACGCCATCGGGCGAGTCCTTTTCATATCAAAATCTTTAATTAAAGCCAATTATTGATTTTTATTGAATTTTGAAACATAAATCACACTTTATTTTTTAGAGATTTTCTTTAAACGAAGCTCTTTTTCAAGATAGATGATGCAGTGCTCGGCAACGTTGATTCCCGAAGATGACTCGATACCTTCGATTCCTGGCGATGGATTTACTTCTAAAATCAAGGGGCCTCTTTTAGATTCAATTAAATCAACTCCGGCAAAATTTAATCCTAAAACTCTTGTCGCCAGTCTCGCCAGTTTTTCGCTTTCAATCGATAACTTAACGTTGCTGTGAGAGCCTCCCCGATGAACATTCGAGCGAAACTCATCTCCAATGGATGTTCTTTGCATTGAGGCAATGACTTTGTTGTTTAAAACTATCACTCTCAGGTCTCGTCCGGTAGATTCGCTGATAAACTCCTGGATTAAAACATGTTGTCCCTGATTGATCAGACTTTCCAGTATAGATCGTGCGGAACGCACAGATTCTGCCAGTATAACCCCCATACCCTGGGTACCTTCCAATAGTTTGATTATAACCGGAGCGCCGCCTACTGACTCAATGGCAATGTCAATTTCATTGATGTTGTCGATAAAAAAAGTTCTCGGAACAGGAATGTTGCTTTGAGCAAGTAATTGCAGAGATCTAAGTTTATCACGAGCTCTTGAGATGGCTTGAATGGCATTAAGAGATATTACATCGAGCATTTCAAACTGTTTTATGACAGCCATGGTATAACCGACTTTTTTTTGACCGACTCGGGGTATGATGATATCAGGTTTTGGAAGAATTTGTTTTTGAAAATAAACCTTGCAGCCGCTTTTTTCAATGAACAATGTAAGGGCAAGGGGGGGATATACTTTTACTTTATAACCACGCTTAATGCCTTCTTCAAAAAATCGTCGAGTAGAGTAAAGGCTTCTTGCGTTTGAGAGGATGTAAATTAAAACAGGCTCACTATTGACTTTGCCCTGAGGAAGATTCATTGGGGTGACTTTATTATTAAAGTAACCTCGTAAATGATTTATTATAAATTGAAGCAGAATTTTTTTTAGGAGCGGCTTCGTCTGGGTAGCTTCTTGAAAAGAAGCTTTAAAATAACCTCAAGACCCGAAGGCATAGAGGTCTTGGTTTTTTACTTGTAACGACGCACAAAACAATTACCTTAAACCAATGTACAATAATTACGATGATAAATTTACATTCGTAAATATAAGCGTTCACGCTTTGGAGGCGATAATTTGCATATAATTTGCTCGACACTTTGTTTTTAAGATATTTTCTGGATATATGCGCGAAATTATAAAACTTGAATCTACTGCTGGTACTGGTTATTTTTACACAACAACAAAAAACAAGAAACTTCACTCTGAAAAAGTTGAAGTTAATAAATTTGATCCAAAAATCAGAAAATACGTAAAGTTTGTCGAGAAAAAAATCAGTAAGTAATGATTAGGTCATGGAGTTGATAACTCTGTGGCATTGATTTGAACATTATGATTTAAAATACTTTTGGGAGTGTTGGTTAATTGCTCAACCATCGTCTGCAAAGTATATCTTTTTGAATATTTAATTGCGTTTTCTATGTTAAAATCTCTTGCCAGACAGGAACATAAAGCAGCAGAAAATGTACACCCGGTTCCGTGAAACGAGGCGGAAGCAAGTTTTTTATTTGAAAAGTTTACAAAAGTTTTTCCGTTATAGAGCATATCAATACTTTCATTTTGATCAAAATCCATATGCCCGCCTTTAATGATAACGTTTTGAGAACCCATTTCAAAAATTATTTTTGCTGATTTTTGTACGTCTTCATAGGACTCGATTTTAATTCCAGATAAATGTTCTGCTTCAATTTTGTTAGGTGTTACCGCAAAAGCAAGGGGGATTAATTTATTTTTAAGAGTTATAAGATAATTTTCTGAGATCAATTTGCTGCCTGTTGATGATTTTAAAACGGGGTCGACAAAAATATTTTTTAAATTAAATTCCTTGATCGCGTTACAAACCGCTTCAATGTTTTCAGGTGTTGCCAACATTCCGGTTTTAGTTGACAGGGGAGTGGATTGTCTGACAGACATTTTAATTTGCTCATATAAAAGAGATGAGCTAACAGGTTCGTAAGTTGAAAAGCTTACATTGTTTTGCGCAGTGATGGCAGCAACAGCAGATAATCCATAGCATGAAAAAGCCATAAAAGTTTTTAAGTCGGCAGCAATACCGGCGCCGCCTGAATTATCAAACCCTGCAATCGTCATGACGGGTATAAAATTTGTATCTTGAAGATGTTCCATTAATTATTTCTTATTTTGGTTTCCATGTAATTTAAAACTGCGGTTTTTAAGGTTTTTTGTAACATCCGTTTTCTATAGTAAAGCTCAAAAAAAGAGATACCTGTTTTTAAAGAAATTTTAACTCGATTTTTAAAGCTATGCTCCGTAAAAAAAGTTCGCATTTGAATTTCATTTCTCATCAGAGGTTCTTCTCCCGGAACATCGCCGACTATCTTAATGATTTTGCTTTTCACCTCAGGAAAATTGTCATTTAGTAAATTACAAATATGCCATGCTTCCATATCGATAAAATCTGCAGTATATTTGTCGTTAATGCTGTCACGTTCGTCTATGGTTAAAACCGGATAGTTAACCGTAAGCAGACTATGTGATTTATCATCTTTAATGTAATGATCATCATTTGTAAAATGGTATTGAGCAGAAGGTTGATTATATTCTGTAATTTTATTTATACTTAAAACATGTTTAATCTGGCATACATCGCCAGGCCGATACAGGTTTGAAAGTGCTCCGCAGAAACCGGTTTGAAGAAGTTCAGTTATGTGGTTGATCTTTAACCATTTCATAAATTGGTTTGTATTTTTACGTAAACCTGGTTTTGTTAAAAATAGTGAAAAAGGTATTCCTTTATGTGTGCCTGAATAATAAGATATAGAATTATTTTTTTGTCTTTTTGAAATCTTGATCAATTCAAACGCCTCGTCGTATAAGGCACAGGTTATCCCCAGCATTTTTCGATTTCATTAATGATACGGTAACCCAGTTTTTCTTTACTTTCGGTTGACCATTTCTCATACGATTTATCTTTATGAATTACTGTAAGTTCATTAGTATCGACGCCAAAACCGCTGTCAGATTTACTCAGGTCATTTAAAAAAATCATGTCAAGATGCTTTCTTTCCAGTTTTGAAGTGGCATATTCAAGTGCATTTTGTATTTCGGCGGCAAATCCAATCAAGAGAACATCAGGTGTTTTATTTTTTTCAATCAACTCATGTACGGTCTGTAAAATATCAGGGTTTGGAATAAATTTAATTTCAGGATTTTCTTTCTTTTTTAATTTATGGTCAAATTTTTTTTCGGGTCTGTAATCAGCAGGCGCAGCGGCCATGATGAGTATTGTAAATGGTTCGATTCTATTAATAACCTCGTTTAACATATCAACGGTGGAAATTACGGATATGTTTTCCGCATCGTCAACATTGGAAAAACGCGCTGGAACAGGACCATGGATGTAGGTAACGTTAAAACCAAGATTTACGCCTGCTTTGGCGATATAATACCCCATTCTACCGGTTGAGGGGTTCGACAAAAAACGAATCGTGTCGATAAACTCTCGGGTAGGTCCCGAAGTTACCACGATTTTATATTTTTCATGAAAATTATTTACAGACTCGATAGACACGAGGCAATATTTCTTTTTAAGATGACCTGTCTAAAGAATTTTCTTGATGTCTTCAGGGGGGCGTCCTAGAACAGCACGTTGTCCTTTTACCACGATTGGACGTTCAATTAAAATCGGATGTTTGTTTAAATGTTCTAGCAATACATCATCCGAAAGATCCTTGTTTTTAAGTCCAAGATCTTTGTACAGTGGTTCTGATTTTCTAAAAATATCTCGCGGTCTTTTACCCATTTTTCTCAATACTTCAGCAAGTTCTTTGGTACTGGGAGGTTCATCCAGGTAGTAAATGATTTCTGGATCAATACCCTTTTCTCGGATAATTTGAAGAGCTTCCCTGCTTTTTCTGCATTTAGGATTGTAATAAATTGTAATTTTTGTATTTGTCGTTATCATAGATAAAACCAACTTTTTTTAGAAACTAGACTTAGGACTAAAAATAAAAATGTAGTGGTACTGTCAATACAGTAATTTAATAAAATTAAAAAAGATAATTTTTAGAATTTAAACTAATTTGAGAACAGGTATCTAACTTTGCTTTTCCGTATAACTGGTTTAACAAGACCTCGATTAATTTTTTGTTGTAATACCTGTGCTGGCAACACATCATGTGCTGTGTGCTGAAAGACAGAGCTAAACACAGGATAACTCTTTTATTATGGGTAACAATAGGAATATGGGCAACATTACTTCCGATGTAAATCACTGCAGTAGCAATAATTTACATGGCATATTTGTTTTATAGAAACAATAGTATCAATCTGCATTTATAAAAAAGTAGGTAAACGCTTACTTTTTATATAAAATATTCATTTGTTATGGTCAATTTATATTTTTCATTATAACTTCAAAATATTAAAGAATTTTTGATTTGTAACTTGTGTAGTGTGGGTTATGAAAAATTTCTTGAGCAATTTCGTGTAATCACACATTATCTATGAGTTTTCACAAAGAGTTTAAATAAATTTCAAGGAGAGAATATGGGTGATTTAGAAAAAAATAAAGACAAAAGTATACCATTGGGTCAACGACTACTCGACAGTCCTTTCTTGTTGCTGTTTGCTGGACTGGGAGTTATGTTTGTGTTTTATACGATCTGGGGACTATATGAAGTGTTGAGTTTACCGAAAGGTACGTTACCTTAAAGTATTATGAAACGATTTCTCTCTAGTACCGTGTCTTTTTGATTTGTTCCGCTTGCGCAAAGCAAATTCAAGCGGAAACGCTACTTAACAAGTATGTGCGCTTCGCCATTTTTAAAATTAATGCGGAGCCAATTTAAGTTTGAACATGTATAAATTAAACAGACATAGTACCAGGGTACACAAAGATCACTAAAAAAGAAAAAAGTCAATTTAAACCATAGAGTGCTTTAAAATATGGTTATATTATTTTCTGTATTTTAAGGTTAGCAGGAAATCTTTTTTATCAAAACACTTTCAATATTAGTTAAGAATTTAGAATTAAAAAAAAGGAGAGAATAATGGATATGGAAATGCATTCGGGGATTGTTTCCCCTGAAGGAATATGGTGGAAACCGGCGGCTTCCCAGGAAAAAAGATGGATCACCATTGCTTTTATCTGGTGCCTTGTTTTATTTGGCATGATGCCGTTTTGGCATATCAAAGGCGGACAAAATCCGTCGGGTATTCGTACCAGAGTTATCGAAGCAGATTATCAGGCCAGGGTAGATCGTTTTATAAAAGATTATCAGGTGGGTACCGAAAATGGTATTCCCGTAGTCGAGCCTCCGGCAGGAAGCGACGTTTATCTGCTGGGGCATATGTGGGAATGGACCCCCGTTATTAAACTAAAGAAGGGAGTTGAATATACGCTTCATCTTTCTTCGGTAGATGTAAATCATGGGTTTAGTCTGTACCCTGCGAAACTAAACTTTCAGGTTATTCCGGGTTATGATTATGGATTAAAAATTACGCCTTCGATTGCAGGTGATTTCAACATCATTTGTAACGAATTTTGCGGTATCGGCCATCACAATATGGTCGGTAAAATCATTGTGGGGGAATCGTTATGAACGCAATAGCTGACTTGTTTAGAAAGTGTCCCGTAACGGGATTAAAAGTGGATAAAAATGCAGAAAACCTGATTAAGGCTAATGCTGTAGTTGCCGTAGTATTTATGCTCTTGGGTGTGATCGCTGCGTTTGGAATTGTTCTTACACGCTGGCAGGCTGTTCATTTACTGAATGCGGAATGGTATTATCGCCTGTTAACTTCGCATGGATTAAATATGCTGATTTTTTTCATCATATTTTTTGAAATGGCAGTATTGTATTTTGCAGGTCCGGTTTTGTTAAATTCGCGACTTCCTGCGCCAAAACTTGGATGGGTTAGTTTTGGTTTAATGATGCTAGGCGCAATTCTTGTCAACGTTATGGTTTATTCCGGCAAAGCCGATGTACTGTTTACTTCGTATCCGCCGCTGATGGCCGATCCTTTGTATTATGTCGGGATTATTTTGTTTGCCGTCGGGGCATTGATTGTGTGTATGTTGTTTATGGCCACGCTTGTGGCCGCTAAAAAAGATAAAACCTATCCAGGTTCTATACCGTTGGTGACTTTTGGCGCGTTAACAGCAACAATTATCGCGATCATCACGTTAATCCATGGAGCGTTGATTTATATACCAACGTTATTGTGGTCTCTGAACTTGATGAAAATGGATCCTGAAATCTATCGATTGATTTTCTGGGCTCTTGGTCATTCATCTCAACAAATCAACGTTGCGGCGATGGTTTCTATATGGTATTTGCTGGCCGGATTAACCGTTGGCGGGGTGGTACTTAATGAGAAAATCAGTCGTGTTGCGTTTGTTCTGTACATACTATTTATCTCAATGGCGTCGGCTCACCATCTTCTGGTCGACCCGGGAATGGGCAGCGCATGGAAAATCTGGAACACATCCTATGCAATGTACCTTGCGGTACTGGCCAGTATGATCCATGGTTTTACGGTTCCTGCCGGTATTGAAATTGGTCAACGTCTTAAAGGTTTTGTAAATACACGCTTTGAGTGGTTGAGTAAAGCTCCATGGAGCGATCCTGGATTTTCAGGTATGATGCTTTCGCTGGTAATTTTTGGATTTATGGGAGGTATCACCGGGGTTACTCTGGGTACCGAGCAAATCAATATCATAGCGCACAATACCATGAGAATTCCAGGCCATTTTCATGTCACTGTTGTAGGCGGAACAGCTTTGGCTTTTATGGCGGTAACGTATTACGTGTTGCCGTTAATTTTTAGAAAACGTGTGGCATTTTGGGGTATGGCAAAAGTTCAGCCTTATTTTTTTGGAGCAGGTATTTCTGTAATGGCAGTGGGTATGATTTTGCAGGGTATGTATGGTATTCCCAGACGTCACTGGGATTCTTCCTTTGCAGGTTCGCCTTTCCCCGTTCAATTTCCTGACATTGTCAATTTGTTTCAAGCATTGATGGGTATTGGAGGACTTTTGGCTGCATTTGGAGCCGTTATGTTCATCACGATAGCGGTTGCGACTGTATTTTTCGGTAAAGAAATGACAGCTGATTCGATTAAAAACGGCGAAAGCGGCATACCACAGGGTGTCCTTAAGCTATCGGCTCAAGTACATCAGGGAGCCAATGTTGCCGCAGTTCATAAAGAAGGAGCAAAAGGAACAATGATTCTTGTTTTCATATTTCTGGTAGCCTTTATATTGTACTTCTTTGTAAACTGGAAAATTCTGTCTTCTACCTGGAAAGTAGGATAACGTTGAAGAGCAAGTCAGTATCGATTGCTCTTATGATCTGGCTTGCCTCCATAGCTTTGCTATGGGGGCTAGCCTTTGCTCCGATGCCACAGAAACCGCCGGACTGGCTAATATCAGCTAAATTCATTTGTTTTGGTAAAACCTCCTCAGGACTTCCCGAAACCTACGGATGGCTGAATTTAATCGGAAGTCCTTTAAGTATGCTGTTGGCTATTATAATCATCTGGTCTCCACCAGTTGTAATTCAATCTATACGAAATTCTTTTACAAACAAATTTCAACTTTTCATTGTTGGTATTTATATTTTTATTTTTACGTGGCTTTTTTATTCTGTTGTTAAAAAAGTAGAAGCCGCAAGGCGGGTAGAAAATATTACCTATGAATTTAACGCCGATCCTTTACCTGAAAATTATCCGGTAAGTAAAAAATCTTTACCGCATTTTAAACTTATTGGAGAAAAAAACATAGCCATGACCGAAAATGATATTTTCGTTCCAGCTATTGTAACTTTTGCTTATTTTCATTGCGAGACAATATGTCCTTTGCTGATTGAAAACATAGTCAAGGCTGAAAAAATATTTGCGCTTAGACATAAAAATTCAAATGTTTCGATTTATATAATTACGCTGGATCCATGGAGGGATAAACCCGGTCAGCTAAAGCAAATGATTACCAAATGGAATTTACCTGCCAACGCCCATGTTCTAACGTCAAGCGATCCAGATCAAACCATTGATGCTTTAAATAAATTCGAAGTAGAACGTTCCAAAAATGAAAAAACAGGCGACATCATTCATGAGGGAATTGTTTATATGATCAGCAGTAAGAAAAAAATACATTATACGTTGATAAATCCCGGGGTAATGCGAATTGTGGATGCACTGGAAAAAATACAATAAAAGTCAGCCACGGTCGGGGCTGGTTGCTGCAAATTAAATGAGAATATAATTATGAAAGAAAAATTGTCAGAACAGCTTTATAGTCCAAATAAATTCCCGAAAGAGATTTATATATTCCGCTTTGTCTACAAATGGCTGCGGCTGATGTTAGAAAAAATAACCGAGTCAAAGTATAATCCTGTAGCCAATGCGGGAACTCTGGCAGTTTTGTTTTTCTCTGTTGTCATGGTCAGCGGTTTATATTTGATTTTTTTTTACCGCCTGGCTTCGCCCTATGAGTCAATCGTGGCTATGCAGGATAATAGTGTTTTTATACGCTGGGTAAGGGCGTTGCACCGTTACGCTTCTGATGCGGCTGTTGTTGCGATATTAATCCATATGCTTAAAATGCTGGCACAGGGTAGAAGCTGGGGGCCGCGAATTTTAAGCTGGATCAGTGGCGTTGTAATGACCGGACTTTTGTTTTTTTCTGCCTATACCGGTTACGTACTTGTTTGGGATGAACATGCAAAAATCATCGGAATTACAGGCTTAAAAATCATGGATATTATTCCCGTGATGCCCGAATCGCTTTTAAGAACCTTCAGCGGAGAAAAATTACCCGGCGATAGTTTTTTCTTTTTTGTTGTCTTTATACATCTGGCGGTACCCTTGATTATGATTTTTGGAATCTGGCTTCATACATCGAGAATTTCCCTGCCAAAGTATTTTTTTAACTGGAAGACCACGGTATTTTATATCGGATTGTTTATTGCCGCGTCTGTGATGATCCCGGCTCCCTTGCTACAGAAGGCTGATTTATTTTCAACATCACTTCATTTTCCTGTTGATGCATTCTTTTCATTTTTTCTATATTTTCCAGTTTCTCTAAAACCTGCAGGTTTTTTATTTTTACTGCTGGGTTTTAACGTACTTTTATTGGCGATACCCTGGTATTTTAAACCTTCCGTAAAAATTCGAAAAGAAGATTATGTTTCTATGGTCGATCTGGAGCTTTGTCACGGATGCAAACAATGTTACTATGACTGTCCGTTTGACGCCATTGATATGACAGAATCTGTATTTATGAAACAAAAAGAATTGATCGCTAAAGCGGAGTCTTCGATGATTCCGGTGGTTAATGCGATTAAATGTGTCAGTTGCGGTTTATGCGCTGCTTCGTGTTCAACGTTTGCCATTGGTCCAACGGATCGAACTTCCCGTGATTTGCTCCATTTAATCAGGGAACTGGAAGAGAGTTCTAAAGAAGCATTAAAAAAATATTTTATTTTTGCATGTTCTCACAATGATAATATAAGTTTATCTCTGCATATACCCGACAGCGATGTGTTTATGGTTTCCTGTACCGGCGTAATTCACTCAACCCATTTACATCACGTTGCCCGCCATTATGAAAAAACCATTGTACTTGGCTGTCTTGATTCAAATTGTACGTTTCGCAAAGGACCGGAATGGTTACATCAACGAATTGACGGCAATCGGGCTCCACGTTTAATGGAAGCTGATGACCGTGATAACATCATTAGAGTAAATGATTTTTCACAACTTTCAGACGCCATTAAAAATAAATTCATTTTAAAAAATTCAAATGTGTTTCAAAGCTTTTTCTCATCAAGACCAATTAAAACATTTATTGCGATGATGGTTGGTCTTTTGCTGATTACAGGAATAACTGCCATTAGTAGATTATCTATAGATCAAGAACATGATCAGGGTATGTTGAAACTTTCCTGGAAAATGCAGGGTGAATATGTTGAAAAATGTCATGAGTATACGGCCGCTGAAATTAAAAGTATTCCAGTGCATATGAGAAAAAAAAATGCCTGTCAGATTTACTATCTTTCATATCTGTTGAAAATAAAAATTGATGATAATGAAACCATTTTACCTTATAAACCGGGAGGATTTCGACATGATCGTCCGATGCTGGTTTATGAAGAATTAAATCTTGCAACAGGCGATCATTTTATTGATGTTGAATTTAAACCGCTTCGGGAAGATGAAATAAAGTCGGCAGAAAATACGCTACATTATAAAAGCAAAATTAAAATAGAAAAAAACAAAATTATATTGCTTACTATAAATAATGGGCAATTTATGGTTAAAAATAAAAATTGATCTTTTACCGTTTTATCTTTCCATGCCTGTAACATTGACCCTGCTTGAGAAGTTACCCGAGGCAAGATATTCTATTTAAAAAAAGAATTGTCCGTATGTATATGCAGTTATTTTTTGATATATAAATAGAAAATTTGAAATATTAAACAAATTTGTACAGTATTTCAATTGATACAATTCTAAATTCAAAATACGGAATCACAAATGACAAAAATACTAATGATACAGCCAAAGAGTCATGATACTTTCTGGCAAATGAGCGCGATGAAACCGCTTACCAAAAAGAAAGCAATACATGCACCGCTTGGTCTGGTAACTCTAGCAGCGCTTACTCCTCCACAATATGAAGTAGAGTTGCTGGACGAATATGTTGAGGAGTTAAAACTTGATACCTCAATTGATTTGGTTGCCATAACAGGTTTTACCATGCATTTGCCGAGAATTCGTGAAATTGTAAGTCAATGTAAAGAAATGGGAATCATGACCGTCGGCGGAGGTCCTTTTGTTTCAGGACATATTGAAGAAGCCAGGGAATTATTTGATGTTGTGGTTGTTGGCGAAGCAGAAAAAGTCTGGCCGGTATTTTTAGAGGAATGGAGCAGAAATTCGTATAAAAAATTCTATGAAGGCGGTCAAATTACCGATCTTTCCATTAGTCCGGTACCGCGATGGGGCGCAATTAAAAACCTCGATGATTATTCTTCAGCTCCCATTCAAACCTCTAGGGGCTGTCCCTATGATTGCGAGTTTTGCGATGTTGTTTCACTGTTTGGCCGCAAACCTCGTTTTAAGCCGGTAGAAAATGTAATTGCCGAACTAAAAGACTTGATCAGCAGGGGTAAGGCAGAAATATTCTTTGCTGACGATAATTTTATCGGAAATCGTGTATATGCTAAATCACTTTTAAAAGAAATTATCAAGTTTAATCGTTCTATAAAAAAACCAATTCGTTTTTTTACCCAGCTTACGTTAAACGTGGTTAAAGATCCCGAACTCATTGATTTATTTGTAGATGCAAATTTTTATGGGTTTTTTATTGGCGTAGAAACTCCAAGTAAAGAAAGTCTTTTAAGCACCAATAAAAGTCATAATGCTGATCTTGATTTGGTGCAGGCCATTCGAACCATTCAGTCAAGGGGAATTTTTCTTTCCCTCGGAATGATCGTTGGATTCGATGCGGATTCGTCTGATATTTTTGATTTGCAATATGATTTTTTAACCCAGGCCGGTGTAGCTATACCGTTGATCAGTATGTTAACCGCCATGAGGGGAACAAAACTATGGGATCGTCTCGAAGCAGAAGGTCGTTTACTGGCTGACCTTGAATCTGGAGATACCAATCTGGAGGCAAATTTTATTCCCAAATTAATGACAAAAGAAGCTCTTCAAAGTGGTTATGCAGCTCTTTATCGAAGACTTTATGAACCTGAAAACTTTTATATTCGTTTTGCAGCTTTGATCGATCAGGTAGATCTTAAATCTATACATAAATACTCATATTTGAAAAATGCAATGGACCCAAGGCATTTCAGGATATATTTCCTGGGAGCAATGTACCGTACTGTAAAGTTTTATATTTTTAATTCTGATAAAAACATGCGCCGGCTATTCTGGAAATGTCTTCGAAAAGCAATTAAAAAAGATATACTGCTTTTTCCATGGGTAATCGAAATTTTAATGTATTTTATGACAGAAGCGGATTTTATACATAAACATTTTGTTATTCCAGGTCATAACACATTTGAAAAACTGCAAAAAACCGTAGTAAAAACCAGCTTGTCGCATGTACGTCAGGATTTAAATTAACAACGAATTTATTTCAATGCCTTTACAGGGTAATTTAAAATATAATAATGAATAATGGATAAACCAATGGAATACGCTGTGCTGGGCGGAGGTTGCTTCTGGTGTCTTGACGCAATATACAGAAGAGTCTCCGGCGTATCGAACGTGATATCTGGATATGCCGGAGGTAAGACCAAAAACCCGACATATGAAGAAGTTTGTTCTGGTACAAGCGATCATGTAGAAATTGTAAAAATTGAATATGATCCTTCGATCATTTCCTTTGAAAATATTCTTGAGATATTCTGGCACATACATAACCCTACTACAATAAATCGTCAGGGCGCCGACATTGGAACACAGTATCGATCGGTTATATTTTATCTTAACGAAGATCAAAAAAAAATTGCAGAACAATCACTAGAAATTCTTGAAAAATCCGGAATTTTCAAGGAACCCATTGTAACCACAATAGAACCATTATCAGAGTTTTATACGGCTGAACCTTATCATCAAAATTACTACAATATGAACCGAATGGCAAATCCATATTGTATGGCGGTTATCGATCCAAAAGTTAAAAAATTTATCTATGAATATTCAGATTTTTTAAAAGAACCCGGCGGCGGATATTAATATCGATACAATGAAATTATGTTAAAATACGTACAATTCATTTAATCTATGGAATTAAAATTTCAATTTAATAAAGTAAGTTTTCAAAAGTTTCAAAATGACGTAAAGGTAAGAATGCGGGCTTTACCTATTTTACGCGCAAAAGAAGGCGCCCTCCGTGGTGAAGTCAGTGTTTTAAAAAGAAAAATTGCCGACCTTAATGCAGAACTGATTATATTAAAAAAACCAATTCTTGATAATATTAAATTATTTTCTGAATTTCCGGATATAATTAAAATAAAATCAATAAATACGGAATCTGTCAGTATAGCCGGCGTTCGAGTTAAAAAGTTTCGCGATGTTAATTTTGATGTAGAATGGTTCAGTGTATTTCAAAAACCAAAGTGGTTTTTAGAAGGAGTGAAGGTTTTAAAAGATTATTTAAGTAAAGAAATTCAAATCAATATTGAAAATCAAAATCTTGAAAAACTAATCAGAGCCAGTAAAAAAACAACTCAGAAAGTAAACCTTTATGAAAAAATTCAAATTCCTGCGTACAATCGCGCGATGCTGCAAATTAAAAGATTTCTGGAAGATGAAGAAAACCTTTCAAGAGCAGGTCAAAAGATCATGAAAAAAAGGCGGGTGGCATAATGGTCATTCCAATGAAAAAAGTTTCCATAATTTTACTATCCCGTGAAAAGGAAACTTTTTTAAAACAAGCTCAGAAGTCCGGTATATTTCAAATTATAAAAGATCAGGAAAAAGTTGATAAATCTCTTGAAGAGAAAATTGAGCTCTTAAATAAAGTGCAACGTACAATTCAGGAACTTAAACTTGAAAAGAAAAAACACAAAAAAATAATCTCTAAATTAAAACCTTCTTCAGAAAATTTTTCAAAAACTCTTCATATATTATCAGAGCTCGATCGACTTCGTGAAGAGTTTACGAATTATAACCGTGAAATTGAAAAGCTTGAACTCGATAAAAAGAAATTACTTCCATGGGGTCATTTTAATTTAAATTCGATAGAACAGCTAAACCAAAAAGGCGTATATGCGCATTTTTACATTATGTCGACGAAAGGTTTTGATGCCTTTGATACAAGCGATCTAACGTATGAAATTGTTCACCGTGAAAAAAAGTCAGTTTATTTTGTTGTGTTTTCCAGAGATGCCTCGAAAAAACATGATGGTGAAATATTTTTACCATCGGAATCATTAGGCGACATCATCCAAAAAATTAACGAAAAAAGAAAAGTTAAAGATGAGCTAGAAATAAAGATTTTACAATTTGTTCATTATATCGATGCGCTGCAAAAATTTTCAGTTGAACTTGCTAATTCCATACAATTCATTCAGGCGACTTTAAATTGCAATGATGACGAGCCCGGAAAATTAACACAAATACAGGCCTGGTTTTCAGCTGAAAATGAAGACGCCGTAGAGGAACTTTTAAAACCATTTACACTCTGGCATCAGATATCTGAACCGGAGGTTAATGAAGGACCTCCGGTAAAACTTAAAAATAATTTTTTAATCAAACCATTTGAAGTCATCACTCGAATTTTTTCTTTGCCCTCATATTTTGAAATGGATCCAACACCGTTGTTTGCTCCTTTTTTTATGCTTTTTTTTGGACTGTGTATCGCCGATGTCGGTTACGCCATGGTCATCTTGCTGGTTTTATCAATCGGTTATTTTAAAATCAATGAAAGTTTAAAACCCATTTTCAGACTAGGTATAATACTGGGAGCATTTACTTTAATTGCCGGATACTGGTTAAATACATTTTTTGGATTTTCAATTTATCAGACTCCCGAACTTGAAGATGCGTTAATTGCAAGAGACTCTTCCGGAGATTTTCTTGCTTCTTATAAAGATCAGGGTAAAATGATTTTTCCTGCCATGACATTTTCTTTGTTGGTCGGATTTACACAGGTTATTTTTGGAATGATATTGCAAATGATCAACCGATGGAAAAAATCAGGATTTATTTATTCAATCATGCCTTTTTCTTATATTTTACAGATTTCCGGTCTGCTTGTTTTATCTGCCCATAAAAACATCATGGGTTTTGCGGATATGAAAATAGGCAATTTACTCATTGGCGGCTCTGTAATAAAAGTTCCCTTTGAATGGTCTTATTATTTGTTATTTGCAGGAACCATTTTATTGCTGTTTTTTAATAACCCCAATAAAAAAATCTGGGTGAGGCCGCCACTTGCTCTATGGGAATTTTACGGCTTTGCCTCGGGTATAATAGGGGACATTTTATCTTACCTGAGATTGTTTGCTCTTGGTCTGGCTGGCGGCCTTCTTGGCAACGCTTTTAACAACATTGGTTTTATGATATTGCATGCAGGCCCTGATTCCGTCATGCATATTCTTTTTGCATCGTTTGTATTTTTGTTTGGACATTCTTTAAATATTATTTTATCATTGTTGGGAGCATTTGTACATTCGCTCAGGCTTACATTTGTTGAATTTTATAAAAATTTACAGTTTGAGGGTGGCGGAAAACCGTTTACACCCTTTACGTTAGAAAAATAAGGGATTAAGGTGTATATATGAGTGTAATTTTAGCTTTGACTGGATTAGGATTAATGGTTGGTTTATCAGGTACCGGCTCAGCCATTGGATTGGTGATTGGCGGATCTGCAGTAATTGGAATGATGAAAAAAACTCCGGATAAGTTTGCAAACGGATTAATTTTATCAGCTTTACCGGCGACTCAGGGTTTATATGGATTTGTGGCCTTCATCATGTACAATGAATCCATGAATGCCAATTTAACATTGTTTCAGGGGGCAGTTGTTTTTGGCGCAGGTCTTGCTCTTGGGCTGGTTACTCTTGTTTCTGCAATTCAACAGGGAAAAATTTGCGCGGCAGGTATTTCTGCCATAGGAAGCGGACATGATGTTTTCGGTAATACGTTTATTTTAGCAGCGTTTCCGGAGTTTTATGCCATTCTTTCTCTGGTTGCCGCTATTTTAATGCGTAACCTGCTTTAATTTTTTGATACAACATTTTCAGGGGGTTGTGAGTGATGATCGCTGAAATGATATTTATGAAGCACCCCCCTCGTTTCGGCCTTTAAGGCCTTCACTACCCCCTTGCGATTTTTAAGTAAGGGTAATCGTGTAAATATACCTCGTCATTTGTAATGGTTATGTAAGAAAGTTTGGCTCCATCAGCCCATGTTCCGCAATTTAAATATGTAATTTTTTTATCATTCATAACCTTTGTTATGGATTCAGGAAAATGTGTATGCCCGCAAAAAACATAGTCGCAGTGTTTGTCGTTAGCATAGGAAATGGCGCCGTTTCGAACAAATTCAATGGAACGTGAAAATTTTTTGCCGATTTTCGATATTAACCTGGTAAATTTTTTATGAAAGTGCTTTTGCATAAATAAATTTATATTTTGTCCTGCTTTGTTGATCAATTCATTTTTTGGCAGCAAAAGATCAAATTGATGTCCATGAATGGCTAAAAATTTTTTACCATTCGATTGCCATACATATTCATCAAAAATAGGTATACCCAGCATTGCGCCGATTATGTTTAACACTTTCCAGTCGTGATTTCCTTCAATCCAGATAACTTCAACGTCCATTTCAGGGTCTGTTAACTTTCTTAACATGGAAAGAACATTCCACTGGGTTTTATCAAGACGGTCTATTTTATGCAATCTGTCAAAATTACCGTGCTGAAATACATCGCCGACAAGAATTAATTTTTTAAAAACATACGACTCCAGCATGTTCTGAAGTTCTTTTGCATGACAATGACTGGCGCCCAAATGTATATCTGAAACAAGAATTACATCTACTTTATTTTTCATAATAATTTATACAGTACCATTTATTTATTTTATCATTATTATATTAAATATAACAAAACCAGTTTGTAAAAAATGTTTTTTAAATGAGAATTTATTTTTTTTTATCTTTTACTTATTTCGTTACGAATGCGCGTATGTTCTTCTCGGCTTAATGAATAAAAGGTCAGTAAAACAGCAGCAATGATAAAACTTACAGGAGGAAAAAGCGCATAGGTAATTCGTATAAAAAACAAAGATTGGTCTGTTTGAGGCAGATTGGGTTTAAAGTCTCCAAAAGATAACATAAGGCCAATGGCCATCGCTCCAATTGCCATCGCAGATTTGTTTACAAATGTAAAAATAGCAAAATAAATTCCCTGTGATTTTTTACTGCTCATAAGTTCTTCATAGTCAATGGTGTCTGCCAATGCAGAAGGGTGAATGAATAAAATAGAACCGGAAGCCGTTCCGGCGAAAATAGAAATTAAATAAAGAGTGCTTATGTTTTCTTTTGTAAGAGTAAATGTCATAGCAAAGCACATGGCTAAAATTAAATTAGAGGAAATCCATATGGTTTTTTTCTCAAAGTGTTTTAACAGATAAATCCATACAGGAACGCTTGCCGATGCGCAAAGAATAAAAATTCCCACCACAACATTGCCGGAGGAGGGCGAAAGCAAAACGTATTCGGCAAAGTACAGTGTCATTCCAAATATAACGGCGGCGCCCAGCTGACCGAAAAATCCGGCAATTAAAATCAGTCTTGCATGAGGATTTTTAAAAACACTGGTCGCAGAATGTATAAAGCTTTCCGGTTTTGGTTTATGACTGCTATCTTCTTTAACAAAAAAATGCATGGAGACAATAAAAGCGATGGAAATTACGGCAACAATGAACATGATCCAGGGAGTTCGCATACGGGCATATGAGGTATCTGGCAGTAATTGTAAAACACCTACAGCCAGAAAAATACCCAGATTTTCGGCAATTGCTCGCGCGCCATAGACTCTGTGCCTGGTATGATGATCTGAAGTAAGCTCGGCTCCTAAGGAATAATGCGGTACATAGAGGGTTGTAAAAACCGTATAAAAACCAATCAAAGCAAAACCCATCCAGAAGGTTTTTAAATAAGCAGGCGGCATCCATAAAAGATAAAAAAAGACGCCGACAGGAACAGCAGAACTTAAAATCCAGATTTTGCGGCGGCCAAAGCGGCTGTTGGTATGATCGCTTAAATAGCCAACAATCGGATCGTTTACAGCATCCCATATACGAGAAATGAGAAAAAGCAAACCCATAGCGGCGGGAGCAATTAAAAGCGCATCTGTTGAAAACTTCATCAAGTAAAACGAGACCAGCATGTTCATTAAACCGCCGGCTACCATGGGAAGACTGTAAAAAATAAGAACTGTCAAGGTGATGTTATTTTCAATTTTTTTCTTCATTTTGTAAGTTCGCCTGATGCAAAGGATGATAAGATCATTTGCAACAAATTTTTATATGCAGGGCGTTTTGCATACAAAAATACATCGAAGATGAAAAAAAATCTTATCTTGTTTAATCCAAGTTCAGGGCAAAGCAGGTCGCTGAATTCCAAAGAGTATCTTGAGCAAATACTTGTAAAACATAACGTAAATTATGAATTAATCGTTACAGAAAGCGAAGATCACCTTCGGCAACAAATCAGAAAAAATCTTTTAAAATCCAAAGTTAAGCAGTTAAATTCAATCTCAACCGCCGGAGGAGATTCAACCTTTACAATCCTTATCAACGAGATGATCCGCGCAAGAGTCAATGTTCCCGTGTGTGTAATTCCGCTTGGCTCATCAGATGACATTGCCAGAGAAATGAAAATGTATTCTGTTGAAGATTCTGTCACAGCAATTTCGCGCGGTATTTCAAAAAAAATGGACGTTGGAAAAATCAGCGGTAAAAATGGATTTTCATATTATTTTCCGGGGCAGGCCAACGTTGGTATCGGCGTTTTTGTAAATCGCTATGTAAGTAATTTTCAAAAAAGCAGCCATGTATTTCGTAAAAACCAACTGATAGCGGGAGTTTCAGGTATGTACAATGCCTTTTTCACAAAATTTTTACCGATTAAGTTTACGATAAGTTATGTGGATATCAATACTAAAAAAACAATTGAGCTATTCGACGATTATATTTCACTGCTTTTTTCAAAAATCAGATTCTGGTCAACAGGGCGTCTTTTTTTACCAGACGCAAAGATTGACGATGGTAAATTGCATCTATTAATGATTCGAAATTGCGGTTTTTTAAAAACCCTGCAAATTATGTTAAAAGCCTCAAATGGTAGTCACATAGATCAAAAAAAAGTTCAATACATGGCTTCACATTTATTTCATTTGTCATCAAAACAACCCTTTATGATTCAAGTCGACGGCGACATCATTACAGAATTTGCTGCAGAAAAACAGTTTACTTCAATTACTATTGAAGCTTTAAAAAATCGAATTGATATAATTTCTTTATAAGATCAATTGGTTGGGGGTAGCTGAATCACAATTTATGAATAAATTTATATATAAATTTGATGAAGCGAGGGGGTTGATGTTACGGATTGCCGCTGGTTTTTAAATAACATCGGCCCCCTTTTATATTAGAATTTAATATAATAATGCCTATAATTAGCATAAGTCTAAAAAAATATGTATTATAAATATTATGCCCGTAATAAATCAAATTCATCCGCTTTTTGTTACATTTAAAAATCCGGCTCAAGAAAAAGAATTTTTAAAATGGAACTATCATGAGCAGTTTATTTTTTTTAAAAAAATGGTGTTTATTGGTGTTTTTGCTGTAATGATGTTTACCATACCTGATTTGTTAAAATCGGGTATCAATAAAGTGTTTATTTTTTCTTTTGCTGCGCGAATTATTTTTTGTATTACGGCCTTGTCCTTTGTTTTAATTATACAAACCAGGAAAGATCCGGTTGTCTTTCACTGGTTTTTGTTTGTTCTGGCAAACTTTATAACAATCATTACCGTACTTATCATGTTCATGATGAAAAATTTTTCTTTAACTTCTGCCTTAAGCGAAATAATGGTCATCATGGCGATGTATTTTTTAATAAGACAACGATTTTTGTATTCTTTATTATCTGCAATTCCGGCTTCGATAATAATTATCTTGCCCCATTTATTTTATAGTGAACTGGATTCTTCATCTTTACAGGCTCTTTTATATGTTTTTATTTTTATAAATATTACAGGAATCGTTTATAACAGGAATATAAACTATTCCTGCAGAATTGAATATATGGGTCGAATGATTGAACAAAAAATAAATACCAGGCTAGAGCAAGAAATTGTACAACGAATACATGCTGAAAAAGAATTGCTGGCGTTGGCAAAAAAGGATAACCTTACTGGACTTAGAAGTCGGCAATCCTTCGTTGATTTGGCTGAACAAAAAATACTCAAATGCCAGCGGTACGGACAAACCATCTCGCTGTTAATTCTGGATATTGATTTCTTTAAAACCATCAATGAAAAATTCAGTCTTCTTGAAGGAGATTTAGTGATCATTCATGCCGCTAAAAAAATAAAATCCAGAATGAGAAAAAGCGATTTACTAACGCGAAGCGGTAATGAGGAGTTTACAATTATTGTATCTAATTTAAAAATAAATGAAGTTCTTGTTTTAGCGGAAGATTTAAGAACTCTCATTGATAAATCTGAATTTGGTTCTCAAAAAGATATTAAAATTACAGTAAGTATCGGAGTTGCTCAATACCGCTTCGGCGATACTTTAACTGATTTAATGCGAAAATCAAATAAAGCATTGCATTTAGCGAAAATCAATGGCCATAATCAGGTAATGACATATGATGAAACTAAAATGTTATTTCCATTAAATTAAATTTAAAATATTTATGTAACTGAATCAGCGCCAAAAATGAAAAGCTCTTATCGATATGCTGACTAAAACTTTTCAAAATCTCTTTTATTAACAGTTTTGGGTGTTTTTTTGTCGCCTTCGTTTAAATTTGAATTTTCTTCAGCTCCGGGTTTACTTTCCATCGCTATTGGTTTTCTGGGCGATGGCTGAGATTTAACCGGTTGATTTTGTTTTGGCCGGTTCAGGTTTTCATGATTAGGCTGGTTTGCGCTGGATTTTCTTCTTGAATTATCAAGTCCTTCAATTTTAAAAAAGCTGACCAGATCGCGAAGAGATTCTACCGAGCCGGTTAACTCTTCGGCTGTTGCCGCCAATTCTTCTGCTCCCGAGGCATTTTGATTGGTTACGCTGTCAAGTTGCCCCATGGCAGCGTTGATTTGACTTACAGTGCTGGACTGCTGGTCAGACGATGCAGAAATTTCTTCAACCAGATCAGATGTTTTTTGAATGTTGGGAACAATCGATTGAAGCATTTTACCTGCCTTGTCGGCAATGTTAACGCTGGAAACAGCCAATTCGCTGATTTCTTTTGCGGCAATTTGGCTTCGTTCTGCCAGTTTTCTAACTTCAGAAGCTACCACGGCAAATCCCTTTCCATGTTCGCCGGCCCTTGCCGCTTCGATCGCAGCATTTAAGGCAAGCAGGTTTGTATTGTAGGCAATGTCTTCAACCATGCCAATTTTTTCGGCTATCTGGTTCATGGCTTTAACGGTTTCCATAACGGCTTTTCCGCCTTCTTGTGCTTCGATGGAAGCTTTGTTTGAAATTCCCTGGGTAACTTTTGCGTTTTCAGCGTTTTGCGTAATGCTGGCCGTCATTTCTTCAATGGATGAACTGGTTTCTTCTACACTGGCGGCTTGTTCGTTTGAACCCTGGCTCATGTTTTGAGCTGTGGCGCTTAATTGCTGCGCTGCGCTTGATACGTTTTCAGTATGGTTGATGATTTTACCCATCATGTCTGACAAACTAACGCCCATATCGTTGAGGGCATTGATCATTTGACCAATTTCATCTTTGCCATGAATTTCAGCTTTTACTGTCAGGTCGCCGTGTGATATAGCATCAACGCTTTTTGACGCCTCATACAGTGACTTTTTAATCAATTGTGATATGTAAATACCTAAAACTACTGAAATGATCATCGCTATCACAACAATGATGGTCATCATGGTTATTGTACGATTGGTTAATGCAGTGTTTTTATCAGATGTTTCTTTTGCTGCATCCTCATTTAATTTCATGATGTTAAATAATATATCATTTGCCTGTAAAGCCGCTTTTTTAGCATTGCTGTCTAATATATCTTCAGCGCCATTTTTATCGCCTTTTTCAATTAGAGCTTTAATTTTACCTTGTTGAACCCGGTATGCCTGAACTGATTCAATGTATTCATTCCAGTTTTTTTCATCATTTTCATCAATGTATGTTTTTTTATACGCTTCAATATCAGCATCTATATTTTTTTTTAATTCATCCATGGTTGATAAAGCTTTTTCTGCTTCTTGTCTGTTTTTAGCAAAAACATAGTCTCTAAGGTTAATTCTAATTCTTTGGAAATTGGTGGAAATTCGGCCAACTATAGCAACGGGGACGGTGGTTTTTTCATATAAAAAAGTATCGGCATTATTAACCGTGTTAATTCCATCAATACCAATGATTCCAATAGCGCTGCCGAAAAGCGCAATTGTAATGAATCCGCTCAGTAATTTGGTATTGATTTTTAAGTTTTTAAACCATTGCATCGTGTATCTCCAGTTTTAATTCGAACAATAATATTTAGTTGTATTAACTTTTAGATAATAACTAACAACCAAAGTATATATCTTCTTTATGTTATCGGCAATTTCATGCTAGATTATCAAGCTCAATACAGGGTTTTTTAATTTAAAAAATATTTACTTTAAATATTTGACACCCCATCAAGTGTCTACCGAGGCTCAGTTTGCGAATATTATGATGAAATTGGGAATATTGAGTAGCTTTCATAAAAAATATTCGTTTACTTCTTTCGCTGTTTTCATGCTCATATTTGTTGGCGACATGAACAAACTTATGGGGCAAACAAGGAACAAAGTAATTTCAATAGATTACAGTAAAGAAGAAAAAAAAGCACTTCGTGTTGAAATGATTGAAATGGACATTACCATAAGAACCATCGCTTCGATGATCTCTTTAAATAATTCAGATCGACTTGAAGCGTTATTTCTGCGATTAAAGACGCTTCAAACAGCTGACTCAGTATATTATAAAACCGCAATAGCTGCAACGATTAAAAAATGGAAAAAAAAAGGGCTGCTCGAAGATCTTTTAAAGATTCAGTCAGAATCCAATACAATATTGGACTATCTTAAAGAAGTAAGCGACAGTAAAAATAAAGATGAAATACAGTGGAATATCATTTACCAGGCAAATCAAAAAATATTAGAAAGCTGTCAAAATTGTCATAAAAGCTCAGGTGTAAATATTCAATAAAAATGAAGGTTCAAAAGTTAAAATTAGCCGTTACAATCAGGTTTTGTATTTATTTTATGGGCATAATAGAGGAATAAAATGTTGAAATTATATTACAGATTTCATGAAGGTATTAAAAAAATATTTAATAAATATCCAAAAGAAGCTCCGTGGATATCGCTTGGTGGAATCATCATTTGGGTTTTAATTTTTAAAAGTGTAGTTTTATCCGCTAACAATATACCAACTGGCTCGATGATACCTACTTTAAAAATTGGAGATTTTTTGTTTGTTAATAGAATGCGCTATGGCGTGCATTTGCCCTTTACCGATATCAATCTTTTTCAAGTAGATAAACCAACCCGCGGTGATGTTGTTGTTTTTACGCCGCCTCCTAGTGCAGGACTTGATGGAAAAACTCTTGTAAAAAGACTTATTGGAATGCCTGGCGATGAAATTGTTGTTAGAGACAACGAAATATATGTCAATGATGTTCATTATCCTGTCAGAAACGAAGATGACAGAGAAATTTTAAATGATCTGGATTATCCGCACAGTCAAAGAGATTTTACTGAAAACGATTTATTGTTGTTTCGTGAAAAAGTAATGGAACCTAAAACCGGTAAAGTCATGGTTGATCATTATATGATGAAAAATGGTTATTATAAAAAGCTTTATTTGCAAGATCTTTTAAACAACTCGCTGAGTAATCCCAAAGAAATCTTCGTTATTCCCCCTGGTAAGTACATGTTTATGGGCGATAACCGGGACGATTCAGATGATTCCCGACATTGGGGATATGTAGATGAAAATCAAATACATGGTAAAGTTTTTATGATTTATTTTTCGGTAAACTGGGGTAAACGATTTTTAGAAAGCAGAGATGATGAAAATCCTTTTATGAACTTATTTCGACTTGTCGGCGGTCAATTAAAGCATGTGAGCGTAAGGTGGAACCGCATCGGCAACAGAATTTATTAACCTGGCGAAGCGCGTTAAATGAGTTAATAAAGTTTGTTCAAACAAAAATCCTGCTATTTTTAAAGAGCTGGTGAGATAATACCGATTATGAAGGGTAATATATAAGATGAAGTCGATATGACCCGTAAAATACACCTTCCTTTATCATATTTAATATTTCTTATTCTGGCAAATTCGCTATATAGTCAGCCTTTTTTAAAAATACATGAAGTTAAAACACAGGAATATCCTTATATAGGAGTAGGGGTCACTGTTTCAAATGAAGCACCGATTGAAAATCTTGACGAATCTAATTTTAGTTTATATGAAAATGGCTGGAAAGTTGGATTTTTCAGGATAAAAAAAACAGAGGAAGAAAAAATTTCTAAAAATATTGTTTTATTGATCGATTCCTCAAAGTCGCTCTCCCCAGTTTCTTTTAAAGCCCAGATCGATGCAGCACAAATGCTGATAAATGCCATGAAGCCGCTTGATGAAGTTTCTGTTATTTCGTTTAATGATACGGTTCAAATACATTGTGGTTTTACAAATAGTCATGAACAATTGAAACAATGTCTAACAAATGTTAAGCAAAATGGCAAAAAAACAGTTTTATTCGATGCCTTGCACAGGGCATTAACTTTAGACGCAACAGGTAAACTAGAACGTAAATTTATAGTATTATTTACTGATGGAAAAGAAGAAAAATCCGTAATTTCCATTAAAGAAATTAAAGATTTAATTAATAAATCCAATATTCCAGTGTTTATCATCTGCGCCGGTAAAAATAAACATCCAAATGAACTTGAGAAAATAAGCCGTTTAACCGGAGGAGAGATTTATAATTCTCCAGATATGGACACAATTGTTAAAGTTTATAAGTTACTCGGTTCTATAAAAAATGCAACTTACCAACTTCAGTACATCAGTCAGGTTGTTTCTAAAGTCAACGATAAAGGTAGTGTTCCCGTTCGTCTTGAAATTAGAATGGTACATGGAGAAATTCAGGATCAGGATGTTGTTGAATTTAATTTACCCGTAATAACTTTTTTAACTTCGTTAAAAAATGCTTTTACAGATGAACGATTTAAAATATTTATCGGCAGCAGTTTCATTTTAATTCTCATTGTACTTTTTATTACGTATTTTACATCGCAAAACTTTAAAGGCAGAATAAATTATAAAAAAACTGGATCAGGGGAATCAATTCCGGTCTTTGAAACTATTTATGAGAAGAATAATGCGTTAGACCCTATTCACAAAAAGAATATTAAGAATGAAGAAAATCATAAACCCGAAAATCACGATAAAATATCGGATAAGTATTTTGCATATATTATTGAAAAAGAGGGGCCCCATACCGGTCGTACCAGTAAAATAAAGTGGAATATCGTAACGATCGGTAATGGTAATGAAAATTCAATAGTAATTAATGATCCAACCGTATCATATAGTCATGCTAAAATAGTGATGAGTGGTGATGAGTTTTATCTTCATGATATGATTTCAGAGTCGGGAGTTTTTTTAAATGGCAAGAAATTGCTGAGACCAAAGCCTTTAAATGATTTTGATGAGATTTTAATTGGTAGAACAAAGTTATTGTTTAGAAAGGCATCAAGATAATATGTATTTAAAGAACTCGATAAAACCATTCGGCATAGGCAAGGATGATTTTATCAATCGGGTTTACCCTCAATCATCACATACATACCGAAATGATTTTCAACGTGATCGTGATCGAATTGTACATTCAAAAGCTTTTCGACGCCTTGAATATAAAACCCAGGTATTTGTTAATCACCTGGGTGACAGTTACCGTACCCGACTGACTCATTCTATTGAAGTATCACAAATTGCTCGAACTGTTGCCAGATCTCTGCAATTAAATGAAGATTTAACCGAGACCATTGCGCTGGCACATGATCTTGGGCATCCTCCATTTGGTCATGCCGGCGAGCGAGCTCTTCATATGTTGATGCCTGGTCATGGCGGTTTTGACCATAACGAACAAACCATACGTGTGGTGACTATTTTAGAAGAAAGGTATCCTGAGTTTATCGGCTTAAATTTAACGGAAGCGACCTTGATGGGGCTTCACAAGCATGGAAGACCTGATGGCCGAGGACATTCTTTGGAAAGCCAAATCGTAGATATCAGCGATGAAATTGCCTATAATAATCACGATCTTGATGACGGAATTGACGGCGGTTATTTATCGTTAGAAGAAATAGGCCGATTACAAATATGGAAGCGAGCGTGGACTCAGGTTGAAGAATTATATCCTGAAGGCGATGCTAAGATATTAATACGTTCGGCCATTCGATGGTTGATCGATCATATGGTAACCGATCTTATCGTTCAAACAGAAAAAAATATTGAAAAATTTAAAATTCAAACACTGGAAGACGTTTTAAATCATAAAAAAGGCAAACTTGTCGAATTTTCTCAGCAGGTTGATATTGAAATAAATGAACTTAAGAGTTTTTTATTTAAGAAATTATATCGTCATCCTGATGTTGTATCTATGAATATGAGGGCAGAAGAAATTGTAAAACGTTTATTTACTTTTTTTAGTAAAAATCCGGAAGCGCTTCCCGAGGAATTTCAAAAGCGCATATCACCCGAATGCACTGCCTATCGTGTTGTATGCGACTTTATTGCAGGCATGACCGATCGATATGCCCTTTTCTGGAATAAAAAAATTCTTGGTCTTGATGCTTGATAAGCTGTTTAATCATTTTTAATCATGACAATTAGCAGAGAAAATACATCAAAGGGTTATCTGGCAAATCGTAAATTCTCGTTTTCCAGATAACCCTCATGAAGCTTGATTATTTTAATCGGGGTCTGAACATTTCTAAAATTTTATCTTTTGCTACAGCTTTTGACTTACTTTCTTCCTGAAGGTTTTTAATCAAGTCGGTATAGCTTGGACCTGGATTTGGATCACGATATAGAATTCCAGTGTGGATTGAATCGCCATATTCCAGCGCAATTTCAATGGCCTTTGCCTTATTGGAAGTATCATGATTCATTTCTTCAAGATTTTTCATGTATTCTTTTTGACCTTTGATCATGTCTCGTTCTTCGCCGTAAGTTACACAGGGAGACTGGATGTTTACAAAAGCAAAACCTGGAAAACGGATGGCTTCTTCAAGAATTTTTGCCAAACCTTTCATATCGGCAGGAGTACCCTGTGCTACAAATTTTGCTCCATAGCTTAAGGTATAAAGTAAAGGGTTAACCCGCTCTTCCATGCTGCCATAAGGAGTGGAAACGGTCTTCAGTCCTTTTCCGGATGTAGGCGAAACCTGTCCTTTGGTTAAACCATAAATAAAGTTATCCATCACCAGAAATGTAATGTCCGGGTTTTTACGGATGATATGCGGTACGTGACCGCCGCCGATTGAAAAGCCATCGCCGTCGCCGCTGGCTACAATTACAGTTAAATCAGGGTTTGATGTTTTAACTCCTAATGAAATAGGTAATGCTCTTCCATGTACGGCATTAAATCCATAGGCTGTTGAGTAACCGGGTATTCGGCTTGAACAGCCAATACCGCTAATGAAGGCCAGATCATGCGGAGCTTTGCCAATTTCAGCAAGGGCACGATATAGAGCAGTTAATACTCCAAAGTCGCCGCATCCCGGACACCATATTGGTTTTAAATCACTTTTAAAATCCTTAGCTACAAATTCTGTTGTTGCTGTACTCATAATATTCTCCTAATGTATATTCTAGCGTATTATAACGCTTTTAGTTTTTCAAAAATCTCAATGGCGCCGAATGGGTTTGAACCAGCTTTTGAAAATGGTTTTAATCCGTCTGGCGTACTTACAAACATTCTAATGACATGGAATAGTTGTCCAAGATAGTTTTGTTCTACAACAAGACCTTTTTTTACCGATTTAAAAAAATCGTTATAAACAGATTCTGCGATAGGATAAATTAGTTTGGGTATCAATAGTTTTACTTTTATACCAGCTTCATTTGCAAGATCACAAGCTTCCATGGCAACTCCGGCACATGAGCCCCAGCTGATAAGAGCAATTTCTGCTTTAGCATCACCGTAGGTAATAAATAAATCTGATCTTTTTTTAATCGGATCGAGTTTTTTAGTTCTCTTTTCAATCATTTTCGCATGCATTTCGCCGCCAGATGTTGGCGCTCCTGTTTCGGTATGTTCAATACCGGCAGCTAAATAATTTCCTTTAGGCATTCCCGGATGACTGATCGGACTAATGTTATCATCTGTGAACTTAAATCGAACGTAGTTTTCAAGTTCTGCTTCAGTTGGTTTTTTTCGGTTGAGTATTTTAAACTTGCTTACATCGATATCATCAATAACTTCTTTTCTCTGAGCCAGCTCAGCATCAGATAAAACAATAACCGGAGTTTGATAGTATTCGGCAATGTTAAAAGCCTCAACGGTCATTGTAAAAACATCCTCAACATCAATAGGAGCAAGAACCGGTCTTACAACATCACCGTGGGCAGAGAAAACAGCCTGGAACAAGTCTGATTGCTCGCTTTTAGTTGGAATTCCGGTGGAAGGGCCGCCTCGTTGTACGTTAACAATAACAAGAGGAAGTTCTGCCATGGTAGCAAGGCCAAAAATTTCCGATTTTAGTGACATACCCGGGCCAGATGTTGCTGTAAGTGATTTTTTACCGGCAAAGGAGCCTCCAACGGCAGATGCTACACCTGCAATTTCATCTTCCATTTGAACGGTTACTCCTGAATACTTCCAGATTTCACGGCTAAGCAACTGCATGATTTCTGAAGATGGCGTGATTGGATATCCGCCAAAAAATTCACATCCCGCAAAAATTGCGGCAGCGGCACAAATGTCGTTACCATCGGTTAATAATTTTAGTTTTGCATCTGCAAGCGGCTGAGCAAGTTTAATGTCGCCAGATGAAATTGGATTTTCTTTTGCATAACGAACGCCTTCATAAAATGCATCTTCATTGCCTTTTAATACTTCAGCGCCTTTTTTTGTAAATTTATTTCGAATTCCAGTAATGATGCCCGATTCAGCAATGCCATACCATCCGGAGATTAAGCCTAAAACAACAACGTTTTTAGCTCTGTTGGTTTTAGCTGTTTTTATAGCCATTTCTTCTATTGGTATTGAAAAAACCCTGGCAGGTTTTCCTTTTATTGGAATGTTTTCTGGTTCTATACCCGTATTGCTGTCATAAATAACGATTGTTTTTTCACTGATGGGCAGTTCGGCGCCGAATTTTAAAAAATCATCCCAATTTAATGCAATAGCAAGGTCAAGATGTTCTCCGATACTTCTTACCTGTTTAGTGGATACCCTTAATTTAAATGAGGACTCCCCGCCGCGAATTTGTGGACCAAAGCTTTTTGTCAATATGGCATGGTATTTATCTAACGCTAGAGCAGTGATTAGAGAATCACCTGCGGAAACCACACCGTCGCCGCCAGCGCCGGCCATACCGATTATAAGATTATTGTTCATAGTTACCCCTGTATTTTATCGCCTTAATAAACGATGTTTTATGGCGGAAACATTGAACAATCGACAATGTGCCAATCGTTTTTAAATATTTCCGTCTGTAGTTACGCAATAATTTACTAGATATCCTGTCAAGCGGTGAGTAGTTTGTATATGTAAGGTCTTTGTAAATTGTGTCGTTTTAAATATTTAAATTGTAAATACACTCTATCGTTATAAAATCTTTTTAAAACGAACGGCATCTTTGTTATTTCCGTAGTAGTTAAAAATTTTACCGTTTTCATTAAATCCCATTTTTTTATAGAAATTTTTTCCGGCTTCATTGGAAATATCCATTTCAAGGCGGATGCTTTTACAACCTCTTTGAACAGCGCAACTGCAGATTTCTTTTAAAAGAGCAATACCAAAACCTTTTTTACGATATTGAGAGTGAATTGCAATTGAATAGATTCTCGCCTCAGTAGAATTTTTACGGAATTGGGATATAGCATAGCCTGCTACCTTCTTATCATATTCACAAATAATAAAATCACATTTACCATGTTTTACTAAATATAAAAACTGTCTTTTTTTTAAGCGGCTGTTGGTAAAGCTGTCCTCTTCAATTTCCAGGAGATTTTGAATATCGAGCTCACTTGCATTGCGAAAAAATGTTTTTTGAATATCGTGCTCTATAATATCTTTGGCCATTATATTAAATTATGTTAATCGTAATAATTTTATTGTTTTTTTTTAAGAAGGGGCGTCCAGTTAAAATAACAATCCATGAGAATTTGTTTAATTTCTTGACCATGGGCATGCTTCCTGATTTTTATCTCTTATTATGGAAAGAAAAAATATCATCGCTGGAGTTCTGCTTGTCGTTGTATCCTTGATTTTAGGGGCTTATCTTGAATCTCAATTAGGTGCGGGATTATTGTGGAAAACCAGTTCACAACATAATTTTTGGAAAATTGCCCACATTCACGGACTTGGTTTCGGTATGTTAAATATTTTTTACGGATTACTTTTAAAAAATTATAGCGGAAATAAAAAAATTTTTAATGCGGGAAGTTATTTCGCTGTTTTAGGTATAATTATGCCGGCAGGTCTTTTTTTGGCAGGTATTCAATCTGATTTTAAAATGATTGTTCCTGTAGGCGGAATCAGTATGATAATTGCATGGCTTGTATTTGTTTGGGGTTTTTTTGTAAAAAAAATATAATACACGTATATGTTTAATATATAGTATATTTTATAAATATGCATGATCATCACCATTCTCACCATGATCACGGTCATGATGAACACGTACATTTAAAAAATATTGGTTATGCCGTAGCGCTTAATTTTATTTTTACCATTATAGAAATATTTGGCGCCTTATGGACGAACTCCATGGCAATTTTTTCGGATGCAATTCATGATCTGGGAGATACCATTATTTTATCGTTTTCTTATTATAGTGAAAAATTTGCCAACAAAACTACCGATGATGAAAACTATACATACGGCCTTTCCCGTCTTCCCCTTTTAAGCGCGTTTATAAGTTCTTTTGTGCTTTTAGGTGGTTCTGTTTTTATACTATTTACTGCAATTCCACGATTGTTTCACCCTAATGATATCAATGTTGAAGGCATGATGTTGTTGGCAATTCTCGGAGTTATAATTAATGCTGGAGCGATATTGCGTTTAAAAAATAATGAAGGTCTAAATTCACGAGTACTGGCCTTACATCTTCTTGAAGACGTGTTGGGATGGGTTGCTGTTTTAATTGTCAGTATAGTTATGCACTTTTATTACCTCCCCATTCTTGACCCGATTCTTTCTATTGGTATTACTCTATATATTTTGTATCGTGTTCTGGGTAATTTAAAAAAATCTTTACTTCTTTTTATTCAAAAAGCTCCGTTAAATATTAATGTTCATGAAATTAAAAAAGATATTTTAAATATGGACGAAGTTTATGAAATTTGTGACTTTCACATATGGAGTCTTGACAGTATTCGTCATATTTTTACCATCCATATACGCATAAAACAAAAATTACCAGAGAAAAAGGTCTCATCCATTAAAGATAATATTCGAAAAATATTAAAAACGCATGGTTCTTTTCACTCGACAATTGAAATCGAATACTTTTTTGAAAAATGCGGCGATACATGCTAGCTTAAATTGATTTTCAAAAAGTATAGATTATTCATCTGCCAGGTATAATTTAGTTAGATGTTTGGTAAGGTAATCAAAAGCATCGTCAACATTATCTGCAAAGTAAACGTATTCCATATCCGATTTAGTAATGGTTTCCCATTCGATAAATACATCGAAATTAATTAATTTTTTCCAGTATTCGGAACCATAGATTACAATGGGCATGGGTTTTTCAAGTTTATGGGTTTGCTTTAGAGTTAGTAATTCAAAGAGTTCATCGATAGTACCAAAACCTCCCGGAAAAATAATAAGAGCTTTGGCTAGATAGGTAAACCAGTATTTTCTCATAAAAAAATAATTAAAATCAAAGTTTAACGAATGAGAAATGTACCTGTTTGGCGTTTGTTCCATCGGTAGAGATATATTAAGACCAATGGATTTACCGCGGGCAAGGTAGGCTCCACGATTTGCAGCTTCCATGATTCCGGGACCTCCACCAGAACAAACAAGAAACTGTCGTGAACCGTGCGGTAATTCTTTTGACCATTTGGTTAATTTATATGATAACAGACATGCCTCTACATAGTACTTGCTTAATTTATGTATCACAGAAGATGTACTGTTGTTTAGTTTCAACTTACGAAGTTCGCGAGGCGATTTTGCGCGGGCAGATCCAAAAAAAACAATGGTGTCATTAACCTGCTTTTTACGAAATACTTGTTGGGGATGAAAATATTCCGATAATATACGAATGGAACGTGCATCCGGTGATTCTAGGAATTCCTTGTTAAAGTATGACCGTTCAATCTTTCGTCGTTGTTTCATAATGAACATGTTGTGTTTTGTATGTATCTGGCAAACCACAAATCTTTTTTTTCCCGAAGTTTACGCTTCTGATAAAATAGAATCTAATGGTGAATTTAATGTAAAATTTAACGAAGTGCCTGCAATCTTAATTGCAGAAAATAAAGATGGGGTGATGTCTGGCGATGTAAAGGTGGTAGATCAGGAGACCCCAACACCAAACGATACCAGTTTAAATCTAAATAAAGATATTGTTTATGATAAACGAAAACTTAGAAACCACTGGCCATACCTGGCAGAGGGTATCGGTGGAATGGGGGTTTTGCTAAATGAGAAAGAAGCCATTGTAACAAGAATTCTTGGTCAGGCGACCAGACGTTCTTTTGATACTTTCGATGAAATGTATTATGAACGTAGGGTTTTTTCTGGCATTGTGTATATTTATAAGGGGCATGTCACCAGACTTCGTTATTATGTAAAAGATAATCAGCTTGAATCTTTAAAATGGAAAACAGCCGGAGGTTTGCGGCAGGAAATGATTGAAAATATGACAGAAAAAGATGCAAAAAAATTTATTTTAGAATATTATAAAAATTCAAAATATTTAATTAAACAGGGTTCATTATTATTATATTCAAAAGGAATTGGGTTTTATTGGAATGGAGACAAGCTTCGTTACATTGAATTATTTGAGGCTTGGCATTTACCGCAGTAATTTTTGTGTATAAAAATGCAAGAAACCATAGAACCTGGTATTTTATAGAGCAAAATTCCAGGTTCTATGGTTAAATTTTTAAAATACGGAAATTAAAAACCAATATTTACAGCGACATGTGCACCATAGATATTGTTGGTCGAAATGTTGGCAAGCATTGTAATGCTTAAAATATTTTTTCCTGAAGGCAGAGGTATTAAGTTAATCTGCGGTCCAAAGAAAAGTCTGGTATCTATAAAACTTGCGCCAAATCTGCTTTTTTCATTGGTTGTTAATGTACCTACTTTTGTGCCGGTTGTCGCATCGTTAATTGCTCCCGTCAGGTCAATTTTTGAATTCCCCATATTGACATCCAAAGCAACTCCAGCAATTAAAGAAAAAATATAGCCTAGTCGAATACTTGTCGAAGCTTCAATGGGAATAGTTACAGCTGTGTTTGTAAAACCAAAGTTTCCTGTTGGAGTAAAAGAAATTCCACCAGCGTATTGAGTTGTGAAGTAAGTGCTTGTCGGAACTTCAAGTTTGTTGGTTGCAACATCCAGACCGGTTGTGATATCCAGTCCACCCCAGTGAATCAGTCCCCAGAACAACCCCAGGTCATTGATGATCTTGTATTGTGCATGGCCTCCAATGGAGAATGTATTGATCATATATGGTTGGGTGAGCTGGTATGTAAAAAAATTTGCAAAAATCGTTAAACGGGATGGATCAAAAAATCCTAACGGCTTTATGTTAAACACCTTCAATGAAAGACCAAACAGTACACTTCCCTGTGCACCAATTCCAACCTCTGGAATACCACTTGCTCCGGGTGCCATTGGGTTTGCTACGAACTTGTCAATTCCTCGGTCGCCTGGTGAAAACCCTGCATTTACTGACGGGCTGATAACAAATATACTTTGATTGGTTGCGTACGTAGCGCCGAGTCCACGTGTGGCCATGGATTGGCTGTCTGCCATGTACGTCATTGTTTTTTTAAAGGTCTCAACTTTTGCTGTACTGTCTAAAGTTGCTACAAGTGAATCAGCGCTTGATCCATACAATAGCTCATTATCTACATTTACTGTGAACATTCCTTTTGTATGTGCTCCGGCAAAAATCGGACCCATGCTGATTGTTATTGTAACCAGATGTATAAATATTTTTTTCATTTTTTCTCCTGTAAACTATATATGATACCAGTGAATATAACGTGGTTATATTTACAACAATTATGTTAATTTTTTTTAACTTTTGGGTACTTAATTATCAGGTGTACTGCAAAATAGAGAGAAATTTAACAGAATAGGAAGTATTCAAAGATAAAGGAAATTATTTACATCTAAACCAATTAACCGAATATTAGATTAGTGGTAGGGTCTCATTTCAGACTAAAAGTGAAAAAAATTGTAGTATTGCCCCTGAAAATTGATAAGCAATATTTTGGGCGAAATTAATTGCCGCATTTAAAAACAAGTGTTAATGCTGAGGTGAACACCATACGTATGGTTGGTTGACAGATCTCCCAGTAAAGTAATGCTCAATATATTTTTACCTGAAGGCAGAGGTATTAAGTTGATCTGTGGTCCAAAGAATAGTCGTGCATCAACAAAACTGGCGCTCATTCGGCTTCTTTCATTAGTACTTAGAGTACCTACTTTAGCTCCGCTGGTTGTGTCTGTTACCGGCCCGCCTAAATCAAACTTTGAATTTCCCATATTTACATCAATAGCCCCTCCGGCAATTAATGATAAAGCATAGGCAAGTCGTATATTTGTAGAAACTTCAACGGGAATTGTAATGGCTGTGTTTGTGAAACCCAGGTTTCCAGCAGGAGTAAACTCAAGTCCTCCCGCTATTTGACTTGTAAAAAAGAGTCCCACTGGTAAATTTAGTACGTTATTTGTAATATCTATTCCTGAGCTGATATCTAATCCTCCCCAGTAAAGTAATCCGAATAAAATATTTATTTCATTGATAATTTTATATTGAAAATGAACACCTGCAGATAGCGTACTTACATCTAACGGTGTCGTTATCTTAAAAGCAAAGAAGTTTATAAAGAGTGTTAAACGGGATGGATCCAGGTAGCCAACTGGTTTTAAGTGAAACGATTTTAGAGAAAGACCTGCCAGGATACTACTTTGAATTCCGATACCAGCCTCCGGAATACCGCTTGGTCCCGCAGCAAACGGAGCTGCGTAAAACTCAGAAATGGATCGACTGCCTGGAGAAAAACCGGTATTTCCTGAAAAAGCAACGAGAAACAAATTATGATTTGTAGCGTATGTTACCCCGAGTCCTCGAGTTGACATGGATTGAGAGTCAGCCATGTACCAAAGAGTTTTTTTAAAAGTATTTTCGTTAAATTGGCTGTCTAATGTTGAAACTAGAGAATTTGCAGCGCTTCCGTATGTAGTCTCGTTATCTACATTAATTGAAAACATTCCTTGTGAATGAGTTCCTGCTAAAACCGGATTTGTAATGATGATAAATAATGATAAATAAATAAAAATTTGTTTCATGTTATCTCCGGGCTTAAATATTACTAATTTAATATAGAATTAGCTATAAATTCATCTATCACATTATTTGATATTCTTGCTTTTATTAAATTAATCAATAAATTACTTTACTTATATACATTTGAACAATAATTTTAATTAAAATAAGATGACAGTTTCTTTGTCGACACTTCTTGTTTTATCAGTAGTTTACAGTTTTTATTTGAAGCAAATTTAAAATGAAAATCGCACGGCATGATTTCCAAAATCCATTGGAATTAATTTGTCAAATTGATTAAAATTATATAACTTAACACTAAATTTATTATTAGAAAAATTAAAAAGATTTGCCGTACGGTGCCCTAATTAGAGAATATTTTATCAATAAAATAACTAAGCGTTCGTCTCAAAATCCATGGATGGGTTTTGGGACGCTCTCTAAATAAAGCCAACTTAAGAGACTCAGGAAAACAAACAGGAAAAATCATGGAAAATGTGGTATCTTTAGAACAAGTAAACAAAAACTATATATTAGGAAAAACAACGGTAAATGCCCTTCGAAATGTGTCTTTGGTTGTGGCCAAAGGTGATTTTATATCGATAGCCGGTCCATCAGGAAGCGGTAAAACAACCTTGCTTAATTTAATTGGCTGTGTTGATATCGCAACATCCGGGCACGTTATAATCAACGACCAGGATACTCATGACTTAAGTGATCGTCAACTTACTGAATTAAGATTAAATACCATTGGGTTTATATTTCAAAGTTTTAATCTGGTTTCTGTTTTAAGTGTTTTTCAAAATGTTGAATTTCCGCTCTTATTACAGGGGAAAATTTCAGTTGAAGAGAGAAAAACGCGTGTCATGGATTTGCTTAAAAAAGTTGGTATTGAAAATCATTCAAAGCATCGTCCGAATGAATTGTCCGGAGGTCAGAGACAGCGTGTCGCAATTGCCAGGGCGTTGGTTACCAGGCCAAAAATTATTCTTGCGGATGAACCTACAGCCAATCTCGATTCAAAGACAGGGGAGACCATCATTGATTTAATGAAAGAAATGAATGAACAGGAAAAGACAACTTTTATTTTTTCAACTCATGATGCTCGAGTGATGGCTCATGCAAATACCATCATCAATATTGCAGATGGTCAAATTGTCGGAAATCAAATGGCGGATAAAAACAAATCCTCAGTTAAAACTTCTGCTAAATCAAAAAAAACTGATAAAACTAAAAGTAAATCATCTGTAAAACTACAGGGGAAAACTAAATGATTCAATTTGGTATATTAGCTCAAATTGCTTTTCGTAATTTATTTTCTAATTTTTTAAATGTTGTGATTGGCGGAATTGTTTTTGTTGGAACATTGCTGTTTGTTGTCGGATCATCAATGCTAAACAGTATGGACTCTGCAATGAGTAAAAGTATCATTGGCAGCGTATCCGGACATATTCAGGTTTATTCTTCAAAATCAAAAGATGAACTGGCTTTATTTGGGCATTTTAATGAACCAGATATTAGTGAAATTCCAGATTTCTCTATCATTAAACCGGCATTGATGGAAATAGAAAATATAAAAAGCGTTATTCCCATGGGGGTAAACGGCGCTCAGGTAAGTTACGGTAATACTCTGGATGTTGTTCTAGAAAAATTACGAAAGGCTGAAAATAAAAAAAGACGAGGCGGTCATTCCATTGAATTAAAAGATCAGATTGAAAGTTATAAGAATCATGTGCGTCAGATCGTGAGCATTATCCAGAAAGATTTTGCAAATCTTTCTGTTCTTTCTGAAGCCAGATCCGAAGACAGTGAAAGTGTCATTGCCTTGAGAAAAGCAAATTCTGCCGATTTTTGGAAATCTTTTGACAATGATCCTCTGGGGCATCTTGAGTTTCTGGAAAACAAAATTGCTTTTCTTATTCCCGATTCTGATTTTTATTCGATTGGGTATGTAGGAACTGATCTTGATTCTTTTAAAAAAGATTTTGATCGAATGGAGATCGTAGACGGTCAGATGGTTCCACAGGGACAGCGTGGATTGCTTCTTTCAAAATTTGTGTATGAGCACCAGTTTAAAATGAAATCCGCTCAGCGAATGGATGATATTAAAGAAGCTATTGAGAACAGACATTCCAAAATTGCAAAAGATACGGACTTGAAATTTCTTATTAAGCAAAATAAAATGCAAACGCGTGAAATTATTTTTCAACTGGATCCGATTTCTACAAATAAATTGATAAAATTACTTCAGACTTTATTAAAGTCTCAAGAAACTGAATTGGCATCATTACTTTCCGGTTTTTTTGACGTAAACGACGAAAACTTTTTAGAACGATACAGGTTTTTTTATTCAGACATTGCCCCGCTTGTGGATTTATATCGCATAAGACCTGGCGACATGCTTACGATAAAGGCATTTACAAAAACCGGTTATATTCAATCTGTAAATATAAAGGTTTATGGAACTTTTCAGTTTAAGGGCCTTGAAAAATCGGGGCTTGCCGGCGGATTAAGTTTAATGGATTTAGTTTCATTCAGGGACCTTTACGGTTATTTAACGCCGGAAAAATTACTTGAGACAAAACAATTAAAAAAAGCGACAGGCGCAAAAATCATCGACCGCGATAAAGCGGAAGAAGAACTTTTTGGCGACTCTGGATCATCGATTGTTTCCACAACAAAACAGGTAAACATTGACGAAAAAAAAGAGCTTGGCGTAATTCAAACCATAGACACCAGTATAAACAGAATTTACTCGCAAAGTGAAATTGACAAAGGTGTTGTTCTTAATGCCGCAATAATACTGAAAGATCCTTCAAAGATCAAAGAAACGATGGCAAAGATCAATGAAGTATCGAGTAAAAATCATCTCGACTTAAAGGTTGTTAACTGGCAAAAGGCCGCAGGTTTTATCGGGCAGTTTGTTGGTGTAGCCAAAGTGATATTGTATCTGGTGGTTTTTATTATTTTTATTGTTGCTCTGGTTATTATTAATAACGCTGTAATGATGGCAACTCTTCAGCGAACAAAAGAAATTGGAACCATGAGAGCTCTAGGCGCCCAACGCTCATTTGTTCTTTCCATGATTCTCATCGAAACGGTAATTCTTGGGTTAACTTTCGGACTTTTTGGAACGATTGCCGGTTCTTTTATCGTAAAATTGCTGGGACATTATGGATTTCCCGCTATGAATGATTTTTTATATTTCTTTTTTTCAGGACCGCGACTTTTTCCGACGCTTGGCGCAGGCAGCGTTTTCGGGGCTATGGCAATCATCATCATTGTAACAGTAATTTCGGCATTGTACCCCGCGCTGGTTGCGGCAAGGGTGTCGCCGCTTACGGCAATGCAGGCGGAGGAGTGATATGAGTCAGTTATTTTTAATTGCCATTCGTAATTTAATTCAGCATCGTAAGCGTTCATTGATGCTTGGCGGCGCAATTGCCGGCGTCACCATGTTGTTGATCTTTTTAACCAGCCTTTCTTCGGGAGTTAGAAAAGCTATGTTTGAAGCGGCAACGACTATACAAACCGGGCATATCAATGTGGCCGGATTTTACAAAGTTACTGCTGGTCGGTCAGCTCCGATCGTGACTGACTATAAAAAAGTTATGGAAGTTATAAAGAAATCGTTGCCTGACGTTGAGTACATTGTTCCGCGCGGCAGAGGTTGGGCTCGCGTTGTCAGCGATACAAGCTCGCTTCAGGCAGGTCTTGCCGGTATCGATATAAATCAAGAGCCTTATTTTAAAAATGTTTTGCATCTGGAATCTGGCGATTTTAACGCTTTAAGTGAACCACATACAGTTTTAATTTTTGAGGCGCAGGCGAAAAGATTAAACGTAAAAGTCGGAGATGTGATTGTAATATCTGCGCTGATGCCAAATGGAACCAACAACACAATTGATCTAAGGGTTGTTGCGATTGCTCAAGATGTGGGTATTTTTAGTAATTTTTCTGTTTTTATGCCTCATCAATCTGTAAATGATTTATATCAAATCAATTCAAACAATATGGGAGCATTGTACGTTTATATTAAAAATATCAAGCAACTTCCCAAAGATATGGACATACTGAGAAAATCTCTTACAGAAGCGGGATATACAATGATGGACAGCGACCCCCGTGTTTTCTGGATCAAGTTTGATTCGGTAAATCGCGAAGACTGGACAGGGCAAAAGATCGATCTAACGACATGGGAAGATGAAATTTCTTTTATTAAATGGACAATCACAGCAATTGATGGAATTACTTATATATTAACTTCAATTTTGTTGATCATCATTGTTATTGGCATAATGAATTCCATGTGGATTGCCATTAATGAGCGAACACGGGAGATCGGAACTTTAAGGGCAATTGGAATGCAGAGAAGAAGAGTAATGTCGATGTTTGTTATTGAAGCCTTTACTCTTTCGGCTTTAGCGACTCTGACGGGCGCCGTATGGGGGCTTTTACTGGCGGGTATAGTTCATGCTTTGCATATTCATATTCCAACCGGAGCGCAGATGTTTCTCATGTCAAATACGTTGAAATTCAGCTTTGATTTTTTCCGTGTGATTAACGGAATGTTTGTCATTATAGGCGCCACTACGTTAATTTCTTTGATACCGTCTTTACGAGCCGCCAGATTAAAACCGATAACAGCGATGCAGCATAACGGATAATCAATGCATTATAAACACAGAAGGTTTAATGTCGGCGTAAATATTGGCACACGCAGCAACCAAAATTGCAGGGTTGTCTGAAAATTCGCAAATTTTGCGTCAAACGCAGAAAAAAGGCATATGTTATGCGAATTTTCAGACAACCCTGCGTAATACAATAAAGAAAGGAAAAATATGAAAAACATGAAAAAATACAACATGATAAAAATAACGGCGATTTATTGCCTTATGCAGGTAGCGTTATACGCAGAACCATTGAGCAAAAGCAAGATGGTCGAGGTTCTCAGGGGAATCGACGTACGCATACGCAGTTCAGGCGATTACAAATCGCTGGTATATATCGAGCAGCGAGAAAAGGGTAAAGCCGATCAGGTAAGAGAGGCTCTTGTGTATCGACGCGATGCCGACGAAAAAATGATGATTCTTTTTACAAAACCAAAAACCGAAAGCGGTAAAGGTTATCTGCGTATTGATAAAAACCTCTGGTTTTATGACCCAACTGTCGGTAAGTGGGAACGCAGAACCGAACGGGAGCGAATTGGCGGCACAGATTCTCGTCGTCAGGATTTTGATCAGTCTAATCTGGCAGGTGAATATGAACCTGAATTTGAAGGCGAAGAAAAACTGGGTAAGTACAATGTATGGGTTCTTAAATTAACCGCAAAGCCAGGTGTTGATGTTGCCTATCCTGTGGTAAAATTCTGGGTTGATAAAGAAACGGGCAATGACTTAAAACGTCAGGATTTTGCGCTTTCAGGAAAACTTATGCGAACCGAGTATACGCCCAAATGGAGCAAGTTATACAGCGAATCTAAAAAAGCTGATTTATGGTATAGACAGGAAATTCGTATTTATGACGAGATTGACAAGGGAAATTCGACCCTGGTGATCATAAAGTCGGTTGATTTACAGGCATTGCCTGAAAATATTTTTACCAAGGCATGGCTTGAATCCAAAAGCAGATAATGGTAAACAATTAAAAGGCAGCCGCACAATGATTTTACGAATGTTCAAGCGATTTATATGTGTTGTATTTTTTACTTTTGGTGTGTTGGTTACCAATCTTTTTTCTCAAAACGAGACTCCTGATGAACAATCGATGTTTGGTGGCGATGAGCCTGAAAAAAACCAAAGCGCCTCGAATAAAAATAAAACAGAAAATAATACAATTCAGGATTTGCCAACTAAAGATGGTGTTGTCGATAACCCTTTGCAGATTGGCGGATCGATCTATTACCGGTTTATTGCTTCGCCGCAGGTTGATAAAAATTTTAAAGAAGCTCCGATTTCATTACCGCTTCAGGTTGATGGTTATTTTGACGGTCGGCCAAATGATCGAATCCGCGTATTTATTGATGCCCGATTATATTATGATGCAACACGCGATAAGTATTCGCAAACCACCGGTGGAACTGCTTTGGGAGGGTCTCAAACTTCATCAACGGCCAATGTGTCTGCAACGGCAACCACAGTACCGAATAATCCGCAGGTAGTTTTAGACCAGGCCTGGCTTAAGTTTGATATCGCACGAAAGGTATTTTTTACCGGAGGCAGTCAACATGTTAAATGGGGTACTTCGCGTTTCTGGAATCCAACAGATTTTGTAAACACGCAAAAGCGGGATCCACTTCTTCAGCAGGATTTAAGAACAGGTTTGCCGATGTTAAGGTTTGACATTCCCTTGCAGTTTATTTCTTCAAATTTTACAACGATGGCTTTTGTTGATCAACCAAAGCCTGCAAGTACTCTCGGGCAGCTTGGAGCAGCAGCTAGATATGAAATCATCATTGGAGAAACGGAAATCGGCATTGATGCCGTTTATCGTGATCATAAAAAGTATAAAGACAATTATATTTTTGGAACAGATTTCTCTGCACCGCTTGGTCCATTTGATATTTACGGGGAAGCCGCCTACATTACAAGATCACAGTCTACATATTATACCTTGACGACAACGGACAAGCCGACAGCGGGTATGGACTTTTCAAAGTACTTTACAGAGGGCGAACAAAAAATGCCAATACTTGAAGCAAGCGGAGGAATGAATTATTCATTTAGCTGGCTTGAGAATCGATTAGCCGCCGTTGGAGTAGAATATTTTTATAATCAAACTGGGTACGATAGTTCTTTAGTATATCCAATCTTAATCGTAAAAGGTCAATATCAGCCATTTTACCTGGGAAAACACTATGCGGCAGTTTATTTATCGGCAGAAGGCCCTGATTCAGGTAAACACACAAATTATTCATTATCCGTTTTAAGTAATTTGTCTGACAAATCTTTTGTCGGACGTTTTGATTTTACATGGGGATTTCTTAACTACATGACGTTTGAAATGTTTACCGCCGGTCATTTTGGCACAAAAGGCGGCGAATTTAATTTTTCTTTGGACACTCCTGCTGTACTGTATCAGGGCGGTTATATTCCTGCCATGAATCTTCCGGCTACATTTTTTGACTTTGGGTTAGCGCTTAGAACAAGATTTTAATGTATGCAACTTGGAAAAAAATTGGGTAAACAATGATTGTAGTTTTAAACGGGCATTTGTCTAATATCTCTACATCAATATTACAATTTCCTTGACATGCTTATTCCAATTTTACGAAATGGCATATATTAAATTATATTAATTAAGCGATGATCGACATGGAAGAAACAAAAAAACCTGGTAAAACGGAGACAACCTCCAAGACAGGGTCAAAAATATTATTAGATACACTTTTAGCCAATGAAGTGACTGTCTGTTGGGGATATCCAGGCGGGGCAATTTTGCCTTTTTACGATGAGGTTTATCATTCCAGGATTGAACATATACTGGTACGCCATGAACAGGGCGCTGCTTTTGCAGCAGAAGGGTATGCGCGTGCAACGGGAAAACTTGGCGTTGCTGTTTCCACCTCTGGCCCGGGGGCTACAAATTTATTAACCGGAATCGCCGATGCAAAAATGGATTCTATTCCTGTTTTATTCATTACCGGTCAGGTTGCCACTAAAGATATTGGAACAGATGCTTTTCAGGAAGCTGATACCTATGGAATGAGTATTCCTATTACCAAATACAATGCTCTTGTAAAAAATGTTGATGAAGTTGCGCGAACAACGAAAGAAGCCATTACAGTTGCCATGGCCGGACGTCAGGGACCGGTTTTAATTGATATGCCAAAAGATGTTCAGGCGGCTTCTTCTTCCAATGTACATTATCACTATGATGATTTACGAATACCAGATATTCACTATAAAAAAGCCGGTTTATCAGGCGATGTAAAAAAGCTTATCGATGTAATCAATAAGTCTAAACGGCCCTTGTTTTATATCGGCGGAGGAGTGATTTCATCTGAGACTTCGGCTTTGTTGTTAAAGCTGGCTGAAAAAGCAAAAATTCCTGTAACTTCAACGCTTATGGGGCTTGGCGCTTTTCCCGGGGAGCATGATTTATTTTTAGGAATGTTGGGAATGCATGGAACAGCTTATGCAAATAAAGCCGTCATGGAATGTGATTTAATTGTAGCTTTAGGTGCCAGATTTGACGATCGTGTCGCATTAAACGTCAGTGAATTTGCTTCACAGGCGATACGCGCTCAGGTAGACATCGATAATGCCGAGATTGGTAAAAGAGTCGACGTTGACGTTCATATTGCAGGCGATTTAACGGATGTTTTAGAATTGCTGTTTGCTGGATTAGAAGAAGTAAAAGAAAGTCTTTGGGCAGATCATATAAAAGAGCTTAAAATAAAAAATCCGTTAAAATTTAACCTTGTAAAAGATCAAATTAAACCTCAATATTTTATACATAAGTTAAGTGAAAGAACATCAGGTAATGCGCTTATTGTTACCGATGTAGGGCAGCACCAGATGTGGGCATCTCAATACTATGCGATAAATAAACCCCGCAACTGGTTGACTTCAGGAGGTCTTGGTTCTATGGGATTTGGTCTGCCTGCAGCTATCGGAGCCAAGTATGGACGTCCTGACGATGATGTTATTTTAATTACCGGAGACGGTTCTATCCAGATGAACATTCAGGAGCTGGCTACGGCTAAAATGTACAATATACCTGTTAAAATTTTGTTGTTTCATAATGGCTTTTTAGGCATGGTTCGGCAATGGCAGGAATTATTTTATGGAGAGAGATTTTCTCATTCAACCTTGCAAAACTTTAATCCTGATTTTTGCAAGATAGCAGATGCCTATGGAATTATTTCCAGGAAAATTTCACATCCAGACGAAATTGACGGCGGTATTGATTTTCTGTTAAATACCAAAGATGTTTGTCTGCTTGAGGTTATGATACCTGAAACAGAAAAGGTGTACCCCATGATTGCCGCCGGTCATCGGTATGAAGATATGATTGAATTTGAAACTACATCCGAAGTTGGCGATTTGTTCTCAGTCGTTCCGCATAAGCACAGAGTTAAGCAGGTGTCAAAATGAAGCATATTTTATCGGTACTGGTAAATAATAGCTCAGGAGTATTAAGCCACGTTGCCAGTCTTTTTACCAGGAGAGGCTATAACATAGAATCGCTATGCGTAGCAGAGACACATCAGAATGAAAGATCTATCATTACTTTAGTGGTTGATGAAGATGATAAAATGGTAAGTCAGATAGAGAGGCAGTTGTATAAACTCGTTGACGTAATTAAAATTGAAGATTTAACAGATCATCCATCCATTGAACGTGAACTTGTTTTAGCGACTATACAATTAGAAAGAAGCAAGCGTGAAGAGATACTGAGTCTGGTAGATGTTTTTCAAGCAAGAATTGTTGATATGTCAGGAATGGCGATTATGATTGAATTGATCGCAGAGCCGAGAAAAATACGATCTTTTATAAAGATCATTGCAGAATATGGTATTATCAAGATTGCGCGATCAGGCAGTATTGCTCTTCCCTGCTTTTCAGCAGATGAATAACAGAAAATTTCTATGAAAAAAATATTTATTTCGATTTTTTATATTTTACTTTTTATTGCAAATTGCACTCCATCTGTGGAGAGATATAAAAATAAGGCAAGAAAAGAACTTCAGAAAGAAAATAGCGCCAAGGCCATTGAATACCTTCAGATGGCCTTTGAAGAATCGTTGGATGATGAATTTTATCCCGTTGGCCGACGACATAATTATTCAAGTCTTTATTTTTCCGCAAATCGCAATAAATTGGTATTGGCTGAAAATCAGCCTTCAAAATCAAAGGCATATTTTACAGTTTATGAAGTCGCAAAAGAAGACGATTGGACAAGACGGGTAAAGGGTTTTATTCGCAATGTAGGGTTGTCGCCCAATGGAATTTATTCAATTATTAACATAGAAGATGCTCCTGACATTTGTAGGCTGGAACTGTGGGATTTACAAAAAAAAGAACAGCTTTCTTTTTCAAGAAGCGTTTCATGTTCAGAAAATGCCGGAGTTTCCGATGCCGGACAGGTTATTTTTACGGATTCAAACAACATCGTGATGTCATATGATTTAAAAGCAGACAAGCTTGATGAAAAATACATTATTGATGATCTAAAACCCCCTATGAAAAATATTCCTGCCAGAGGATCTTTTCAGTTTAGTCCTGGAAATATTCTTTATTTTACATACGGTTCTATGGGATTGTATCATTTGTTTTATGTAAAAGACAGAAAAATGAATTTAATCAGTAAAGACGGAGCATTTGGTAAAATATATTTTCTTCCAGGTTCTGATAACCCCGGTTTAATAACCGGAGGAGCCAATGCGCATCAAGTAAATTTTTTTAATGCGAGCTCTGCCGCTTATGAACAGTATAAAACTTTTCCAATTCGATATTGGAAAGATGCTGTGTTTATCAGCGATAAAGAGTATTATTTTGTTGAAGATAACAGACTCGTTTATGTTAATCAGGAAAAAGAAAACAAGCTATCGTTTTGGGCAAGCGTTTTATCGGCAGATGCCAGCGGAAAAGTATATTTTTTATCTCCTTTGGGTAAATTGATGGCTTACAATCATATGGAACCCAAAGAAAACAGTAAATCTATTTTTCAGCTAGGGTGGGAGATAAAGTAATCTAAATTTAAGTTGACAGAGTGCTTAATAAAATAAGGGTTACAGTAATGTATGAAATCCATTCTATTTAATAGATATGGATATGATATGTATTGGGCAGATTGCTGGAAAAATGAGAATCAAAGTCTGATAATCGGGGTTGTTTTTAAATAAATCGGGTATGAAAGTTATGTTCATCACCTGATGATACCGAAATTAGAGAATATATGTACTTTGGTTTGATAAAACCAATACATGTTACAGGTGGTTGAATATCACGTTTTGATAAAAAAGTGAGTTCTGTAAACGGATATAAATTTTCGTAATCATGAAAAATGAAGCGATAACAGGAAAAGGTATTTTATATGGGTAAATGGATTACTTGGAGCAATGATCTGGCGCTTGGAATTGACGAAATTGACGAGCAGCATAAAGTGCTTATAGAAATTTTAAATGATGTTTATGATACAGTCAATTCGGGAACTCGAGACGAAAAGCGATTAAAAAAGATTGTCGACGGAATGTTACGCTATGTAAATTTTCACTTTGTAACTGAAGAAATGAAAATGATAAAAACAAATTATTCAGATTATAAAACACATAAAGCACAACATGATGCCTTTGTTGAAAAAGCTATGGAATTTCAAGCCGCATTTCGTGAAGGAAGCACAACCCTTCCTGAAGAGATGATGGGTTTTCTTAAAGACTGGCTGGTAAATCATATCCAGGGTACAGACAGACAGTATGTGCCTTACTTTAACCGTAAAGACTAAAAGATTAAATTTCAATAACTATATTCAGTAGTTATTGAATTCCATTTTTGTTAAAAAACTCGCTATATTTTTTGTCGGTTCCCATGATATGTGTGATAAGCCAGTCTTTTAGAATGTATAACAATTGAACGTTCAAGAGATTTGAAGAGTTTTCAAGTTTATGTTTAATGTCATCTAATTGTAATATAAACTTTTCATGTTCATGTTTATGATCTCCGGCATCTGCATAACCAAGTTGTTCCATTAAAATTAATTCATCATTAAAATGTGTTTTTGTATAACCGTAAAGTTCATTTAAAACTTTTTCAAAGGAGTGAGAATCTTTTTTTAATTTTATAATATCATGCAGTTCATTCATTAAATCAATTATTTTTTTATGAGCGTTATCAAATTTAGCCACATTGACAGTGTAATTATTTCGCCATTCAAATAAAGCCATGTAATCAAAAGTTCTAATTTGATATAATACGTATAGTCATTATTTATAAATACTTGCTAAATGTGGGGCCAAAAAGACGCATATTTTTTCTATTTGTTGGCATTCCATGAGCGAAGGGTAAACAGATAACTGCTGGATGAATATCTGTTTTTAAATAAACGTATCAGATATTTGACATTTTCATCGCTGGTATTATTTTTTTTGTAGTATGCATCTATAAGAGCAAGATGAGATCTTTGAACCAAGTCGTCTTCTATACTTTGCCATTTCGAATTAAATACTATAGCTTTAAGAGTTTTGATTGATTCTTCAAATCGATTTTTCTCAATAAGAGAAATTCCTAAAAAATAATTTAATTCGATATTTGTTTCTGTGTCTTTAATGGATTGAGCTATACCTTCGTTTGATGACCAGATGGCTATTGCATATTGTTCAGCCAGAAATGCACGTTTTGTAAAAGCAAGGTAATCTTCGGCTTTAATATCACAGCTCGATGTTTTTTTTTGAATCATTGCATAACTTTTTAAAATATCTTTTTCTGAACTGATAAAATCAAGAGAACATTTCGGTTTTGCATATATGTAGGCCCAGGGCATAAAAATTATACACAACCATGCAAAAACCTTCATACATTTATTATCGACTCCTGGGTGAACTGAATACAATTTACATACTATATTTTGAAAATGGTTTTATTTAAGACAAATGCCGTGCAGTTGGGTAATATGAGTTTAATTCGTATGGATTTCTTCTTGAATTTTAATGCATCAACCGATTATCCTTATTTTTCACATATTTATGCTGTATACCATGCAAATAATATTTTTTATGACGGGAGTCTGTAAAACTCAAAAAACGCTTGTCGTCATTATGTCACATCTGTATATGGGACATAATATGGAAGGCAACTTAACGAATAGCTATGATGGTCAAGAACGTCATGACAAAAGAGAAACCGGAATTGCGTATCTAAAACCAACGATCAGTAAAGGCGATATAAAATCCGTTCTGGAATCTATGATTTCAGATGAAATTTCATATGGCCAAACTGCAAGAACCTATGAAAAGGAGTTTGCTGATACATTTGAAATGCAATATGCATTGTCGACGATTTCTTTAACATCGGCATACCATTTAAGTTTTCTTTCTTTTGAGGTAACAACGGAACATGAGATAATTCTTTCTTCAAATTCATCTCTGGCGGCTCTTGACGCTATTTACCAAGTCGATGCAAAACCGGTACTGGTGGATATTCAAAAAAACAGCTTTCATCCTTCAGATGAAAGTATATTAAATAAAATTAACGATAAAACAAAAATCATTGTACTTTCATATCCCTATGGATCGTTTAACGACTACCAGGGCATTAAAAACTCTGTTGAAGAACTAAACAAGTCCAGAAAAAATAAATTGTTTATTATTGAAGATATTTCATACATAATTGGCGCTGAAAATAACGGTCATTATGCAGGACTTGACTCTGATCTTTCTATTGCAGGGCTTCATGAAGACATGCTGATGACCATTGGCAAGGGCGCAATGATTTTAACAAACAATAAAACGGTATATTCCATACTTAAAGACCGCAGAATGCACGGCGGAAGTAAAATTTACCGTCCGCGATTTGATTATGGAATTGCAGATTACCAGGCGGCGATGGGGCTTGAACAACTCGGGCACTTAAACGCAATTTTAGAGAGAAAACGAAAAATCGGAGAAAAATACCTTGAGGTGATTCGCCAAAACTCGGGACTCGAAACTTACTTTAAACAGCCCAAAATTGATACATTTGGCGCTTTTGCTGTCGTCTCTCAAAAACCATTGGAACACATTCAAAAGTATTTTAACTCGCTTCAGATTGACACTGCTCGAACTATCCCCTACGGTCCATTGCATGATAATCTTGGTTTAAGTCCATTGGATTTTCCAAACACAACACGTTTGTTTGAACGAGGTTTGTTGTTGCCTGTTTATGCAAGTCTTGGACGAATCAGTATTGAACGCATCATGGCTTCCATAAAAGGTTATTACTGATATTGTATTTTAAATTTCAGGGGCTGCCTAAAAAGTCTTACCGCAAAGGCGCGAAGGGCGCAAAGTAAAGAAATAAAGGGATTTTTATTGTCATTTTCTTTAATTCCTTTGCGTTCTTTGCGTCATCGCGGTTCAAATTTTGACTTGTTAGACAACCCCTGAAGCCGAGTAATGTGGGCTTATCAGAGGGGTTGATGCAGGCCTCTTGGCCGAAATCAAGGGGGGCAGTAAAAAACATTTCTCGATAAAATAACAGCCCCCCTTTTTTGATTCTCATAAAAAATGAATTGAAGAAATCAGCGTTAAATGATTTTTTACCTAAATCCATGTTTAAAAGCCGTGCCGTAAAAATTATCCTTTTTTTAGTTATCCCTGTGACGGCGGCCGGCCTGTCTTTTGTATATAACTATGCGGGAATATTTTTTTCTCCCGGCCCGATTACATTCGCCCACAAAGAAATTAAAGATTCCTGTTTTAAATGCCACACTGTTTTTGTACACATGACTGATGCGTGTTCAAATTGCCATGAAAAGGTGAAAAAGTCAATCGCAGAAAAAACAGGCTTTCATGGCAACATGGAAGAAAAAGAAAAAGATAACTGTATTAAATGCCATACCGATCACAAAGGCGAACGTTATTTTATCATTAAAGATTCGCGATCTGATAAAGAACTTAACGAGCACATTTCGAAAATATGGAAATTAAACAATTTACATGAAAACATTAAAACTCCGGTTAAAGACAAATATTATTTTAAAGATGATCATAATGTAAAAACCAAAGATGGCTTTTCATGGCTAAAGGAAAAAAAGAACATTTCTGATTCCTTTGATCATAATCTGACCGGTTACCCGCTTTTAGGCGAGCATGCCAGGGTGGATTGTGAAAAGTGTCATAAATCAATCAGCGAATTTAAAGAAGAGCCTAAAACGGGTCTTATGCCTTCGTTTTTTTTAAAAACCGCAAGCCGTGATTTAATGTGTTTTTCATGCCACGAAAAAGACGACAGCGGTTCCAAAGGTCATAAAGGAAAGTACGGTAAAGATTGTTCAAAATGCCACATTGTTTCAGGGGACAACCGCGGATGGAAAACCCTCGTTCCCAAAGTTAGGGATTTTCACGAGGAGCCAAAAAACAAATTAAAGGGAAAGCATGCCAAAGCCGCCTGTCGAAAATGCCATGAGACGGCGCCTTTTACCAAAAAAGCAGATGAAAAAACATGTTTTGCATGTCATGAAAAAAATGACCAAGGAAAAGGCGGCCATAAAGGTAAATATGGAAAAAAATGTGAAGATTGCCATATAGACGGCGGCGGAGCCGGCGAATGGAAAGATCTGGCGCCCAAGATCAGGGATTTTCATAAAGACCCCAAACATGAACTAAAGGGCAAGCACAAGAAAGCCCAGTGCAGTACTTGCCATGTAGAAATACCATTTGAAAAAAAGACAGAAGATAAAACATGCTATGCATGTCATAAAAAAGATGATGATAAAATACATGAGGAAACATTGGGTCATGATTGTGAATTATGTCATTCAGTGGAAAATTTTACCAAATCTCATTTTGATCATCAAAAGACAAAATATCCTTTGATTGCTTCACATAAAAAAGTTCGTTGTACATTATGCCATCCTGAATGGAATCCGTCAAAAGGTTCGAAGAAAATATTTAAGAAATTAAAAAGTACAACATGCGTAAGTTGTCACGCCAGAGATGATGTACACCACGGCACTTTTAAAACAAATTGTGAAAAATGTCACAGGGAAACCTATTGGGGAGATATCATAAAATAAAATCATAAAATAAAACGGTTGATGTTATTTTTTTGCAATTTTCATTGGCAAATTAAAAACGAAAATGCAATTATGGCCAGTTAAAAAGGTTTTGTAATACAATTTCACTTTACACAAGCAACTCTATCTTATTATTTGCATACATGTCCCAATACAAATTTAATCTAATTAAAGATGATCTGTTCTTATTATATATAAATATTGCGGGAACATCGATAGCAATTATCAGCGCTATTTTTCACCTTGGCTGGATTTCAGCCACCATAGACATCACAATTGTTTCCACCCTATATTTAATCCATATACTACGGCGCAAAGATCCTCTCTTGACTAAAATGCTGGTTTTCGGTATCTCCGCTGGTTTAGCCGAGCTCTTTGCCGATCACTGGCTGGTCTCTATAAAACAGACTCTTGTCTATAACCCCGGCGGCTGGTTCCTCTGGAACTCTCCGGTATACATGCCTTTTTCGTGGGCAGGAATGCTTTTATCAATTTCCTGCCTTGGGCTTTATCTTGTGATGCGAATGCCATTATGGAAAGCATCTCTTCTTGCTGCCGTTGTAATGGGAGTGTATGTCCCGTCCTACGAAGCTCTGGCAAACTTTGCAAACTGGTGGCTGTACAAAAATGCTCCGATGCTCGGCTCTGTACCCTGGTTTATCATATTGGGTGAGTTTTTAACTGCCCTCCCTCTAACTATCATTGGAATTCAGATCTTTAAAAGAGGCGTATTCTTTGCCGCATTCTCCGGCGCATTGGGAGGAGTTTGGATATGGTGCGCATACGCCATTGCATGGCGGATAACGGGATCATGAAATATTTAGCGAACAATCAACTCTTCACAAAAGGCGATTTCTGGTTTTTTATGATCAGTAATCTGGTTTTTTCAGTATTAAGTACCATTGCTGCAAAGTGGCATATGGGTTATGCAATGGCCTACTTTATAATTGGAGCAAGTCTTATCTCCTACTTTATTTATGTCCACTTTTTCGGAAACAGTTTGCTGAGAAAGCTGTTTTACTTTGGAATAACAGTCGGTTTTGTGGAGCTTTTCAATGATACATGGTTGATTGCTGTAAAAAAAGTTCTCATCTATTATCCTGGCGGACCATTTATAATAGACACGCCCCTCTACATGCCCTTTTGCTGGGCCTCCATCTTGATTACCTTTGGATATTTAGCCGGATATTTAAACACAAAAACAAGTTTGTCCAAAACAACATTGCTTTTATCCATCTCTGCAGCTTTTTACATCCCATTTTTTGAAAAAATTGCGGACGAAGCATTGTGGTGGCATTATATCGATTCACCCTCCATTCATGGGGTACCCTGGTTTGTAATAATCGGAGAGTTTTTACTCGCGATACCCATTCCCTTTATTATTCAAAAATTGGAAAATGCAAACTCCTACTGGATTTTTGTTTTGGGAACTATCGAAGGATTCATTGTATGGCTTGCAACATGGCTTGCAATGGTTGTAATGAATTTAATATGAAACTAATACGCTTTTTTCTATTCACCACTTGTTTCTTTTTAACTGCTTCTCTATTCCCGATGGTTGTAAATGGTGAACTAAAACCCGATGCAGGCGAAACAAATCTTTTGACATTAACAGGAGAGTGGAAATTTATAACTGATGATAATGTAAAATATAAAGAGGTGACTTTTGATGACTCTCCCTGGAATACTATAAAGGTTCCCTCAGAATGGGGTCGTGTGGGAATTAAATACGATGGGACCGCATGGTATCGGGCGCACTTTACATTAACTCCGGATTTGGCCAATAAAAATCTCGGAATTCAACTACCTCTTACCTCCAATGCTCACGAACTATTTATTAATGGAATTTCCATTGGATCAAAAGGGGATATCTCAGAGAATGGAAAACTGATAAAAGTCAACTTTAGAAAATCAGTTTACCTGATTCCAATGACCATCCTTAACCAAAAATCAGACAATGTTATTTCGATACGAATTGCCAGCTTCTACTACAATGGAGGTATCCTTTTCAATGATATTCATCTGGGCACATATGATGAAATTCACAGCTTTGAACTGCATGACTTGTTAAAAAGCGCAGCGATCGTTGCTATCTGTTTTTTTACAGCAATCTATCATCTCTTTTTGTTTATTGCCCGTCGCAGGGATAAATACTATTTCTATTTTGCAGGGATGGCGTTCATGACAGGCTTCATCATTGCCGGAAGAAATACTCTTGGCTACTTTGTCAGCGACAATCAAGACTTTAATGCCTATTTTATCTATTTCCCGATAATTTCTCTTCATTACTGGATTATTCATTTTCTTTCCAGTTTTTTTGGCTACTCTTATAATAAGTTAAAAAAAGTTTCTCTCTATTCTACCTTTGTGTTTATGTTAGCACTCATAACAGGTTCATTACATCATCCTTTTTTTCCTTACTTTAATTCGGTGTTTTTAACTATTGCCTTGTTGATGCTTGTGATCTACTTTGTAATTGGCCTTGGAGTCAGCATTAAAGCATTTCTTGAAAAGAAAACAGGATCCGGACTTTTGCTGACCGGTATTGGAATCTGGGGAGTGCACGCAACTTCTGATATTTTATATTATTTAAAAATTATTGTATGGAAAACACCGGAAGATGTGGGCTTTGCCTATCTTATCGGCGCCCTGGCGCTCGCTGTTTCCCGAAAATTTTCGCTGCTTCATATCCAAAGCGATAGGCTGAATGAACAGTTGCAAGAGCAAAATAGCCGTCTTCTCGAGATGGACAAACTGAAAGATACTTTCGTTGCGAACACTTCTCATGAGTTGCGAACACCTTTGCATGGAATTTTAGGATTAACCGAGTTTCTGCTTCAAGAGTCTGCCGGAGACATAAACAAAGAGCAGAGAAAAAATCTGGAGCTCATTATTTCAAGCGCAGAGCGATTAAAGAATCTTGTCAATGATATTCTTGATTTTGAAAAATCAAAGTCAAAAGAGCTCGAACTACAGCTCCAACCCCTGGATTTATTCGATGTCACGACATATATTTGTAATTTATTTTCCAGAAATGTTTTAGCAAACGAAGTCGTAATTATAAATAAAATTAAAAAAGATCAATTTGGGGTATTCGCTGATGAAGATCGATTAATCCAGGTTTTCAATAACATGATTGGTAATGCGGTGAAATTTACTGAAAAGGGGGCTATAACTCTGGGAGCTCACATCAGCAAAGAAGATCCCTCTTTTCTTGAAATATTTGTTCAGGATACCGGAACCGGAATATCACCAGAATACAAAGATCAAATTTTCCAGGAGTTTGAACAAGTTCCCGGCATTTATAAAGGGGGTACGGGGCTAGGTTTAAGCATTACAAAAAAGATTGTCGAATCACACAAGGGGAAAATCAGGATTGAATCAGAATTAAACATTGGCAGTACATTTTACTTCACCCTCCCCATTGCACAATTAAAAAGTATTACTGCGAAAAAAAATAGTTTGAAAGATAAACTATTTCAACCGGAAAAAATTCTGGAAACCGTTACCACAAGAACCAACAGAACTCCTATAGTTACACCGCAGCAAGCAACGATCTTTGCAGTTGATGACGATCCGGTAAACCTGCAGATTTTGGTCAATTTCCTCTCTTCTGAAAATCATAACGTAAAAATTTTTTCCAACGGAAACGGTGTTTTAGAGGCTCTGGAAAAAGAGACGCCTGATCTGCTTATTCTAGATGTTATGATGCCCGGAATTTCAGGTTATGAGACGACAGAGATCATTCGCAAAAATCATAATCTCCTGGAATTACCTATATTAATTTTATCTGCAAAATCAAGACTCGAGGATATGGTTGACGGATTAACCAAAGGAGCCAATGATTTTCTCAGCAAACCGGTTTCTCAAGCAGAACTTATGGCGCGCGTCAACACGCTGCTCCTCTTAAAAACTACCGGCGTGGCCAAAAACCGTCTTGAATCCATTGAGCATAATTTAAAAAAAGCATATGAAATTCAAATGCAACAGATCCCCCAAAGTCCACCGATAGTAAAAGACCTTGAAATAATCAGTGCCTATATTCCCGCTGAAGTTGTCAGTGGAGACCTTTTTGATTTTTATGAAGACGCAAGCGGAGTGGGTATTATTATCACTGATGTTTCCGGTCATGGTCTTGCTGCTGCCATGGTATCGGGTTTAATTAAAATGTCATTTTTGTTAAACCATATTCATGGCAAAAACCCGGGCTCTCTCATGAGTGCGATGAATAACCAGCTTACCAACCGTATGTTTACTCACTTTTTTACCGCGATCTACCTTTACATTGATCTTAATGAAAAAGTTATTCGAATCGCGCGTGGAGGGCACCCTCATCTAATATGTCAAAATTTAAAAACAGCTGAAGTGACCTTTGCGGGGAAATCAGGATCGCCTTTGGGATGTCTTGCCAATGTGGATTACCAAGAGGAGCAGATACCATTGCAGCAAAATTTTCGATATCTACTGCTGACTGACGGTGTCATTGAAGCTTTTCAAAATTCAATTGATGATTATGCCCTTGACAATTTTCTCCTTTTTATAAAGGAGAATATATCGCTAACTCTTGAAGAGTTAAAGGAGAAAATTGTAAAAAAAGTTTACGGCTCCGCAATTTTTAACTCTCGATATTCAGACGATGTCACCTTTGTTGCTTTTGATTCCAACAGGTTAACAGGCTCTTGAATTTGCCCATTTTATGTAACATAACCAATAAACTTTCTTGACAATCTGTTTTTATTGCATCCCTTGTCCTAGCGAAATGTGCTGTCATAGCTCAATCGGTAGAGCAGCTGCCTTGTAAGCAGCAGGTTGGGGGTTCAATTCCCTCTGACAGCTATCAAAGGGCAGGTACCCGAGTGGCCAAAGGGGACAGACTGTAAATCTGTTGGCTAGCGCCTACGAAGGTTCGAATCCTTCCCTGCCCAAAATGAGTTGAATTTCTGGTTTTATCCGCAATTTGCTATAAAACCATGAGGGCCATGATAAAAAATCTACAAAAAATAAGAGAGTCAAATGGAATTTCCAATGGAAGAAATTCGAGATGAATTGATTTGTGGAAATTTTATTGAAGCAGAAAAAAAATCACGTCAATGGTTGGCCTCTTTTTCACTTGCCGATAAAAACAACATCAATTATAAAAGAGCCGGCGAGGCGTATATTTATTCACAATATCTGTTAAACCGTCAAGATAGCATCGGAAGACTTGAAACCGATGACCAGCGAGCTCGATATTTCAGAGAAGTTTTAAACGAATTAAACCGGATCAGGGTAGAAAAAAAATTTGAAAAAATGGACAACCCTCTCTGGCGAGGAATTGACAATTACCTCCATGCCCGTATTGCCGAAAACTATGCGCGAGCTTTTGCCGGTCAAAAGTCTTTTAATCTCGATCAAAATGAAATAATTCAATTTTCAATTTCTTTGCTGACGCTTGAAAAATGGCAAACCGCTATTGAAGCCCTTGATTTTTTATTGCGATTAAACCGGCATAATGCAGCAGTAAATTTTTTAATGGCATTTGCTTTTGATAAATTAAATCAAAAAGTTAAAACCCATGTTCATTTGCGCGACGCTCTTTTTTATAAACCGGAAGTTATTTCAGAGTATACTGAATTTATTCCAGGTGAAGTTTTTGAAAAGTACTGGCGATCATTTGTAAGTGAAGCAAGCTCGGAAAAAACGTTGTACAGAGAATTTGCTTTACTATTAGAATTAAATGGCGTATACAAAAGTGATCTTGAAATATCAACAAAAGAACTTCAGGACATTGAGCGTGAATTTAACGACAAGTTTAAGATATTTGAATTAAAAAATGAAAAATCAGGTCTGGAGATTTCAGAGCTGCTGCATTATCTTTGCTGGCTCATCATTAAGTATCAAAAAAATTCATCGCATGATAAAGTTGAATTTTATCGGCAGAAAATGATTTTTTTAAGTCCTGATGCATGGGAAACGTTTAACAATAAACGTGTCGTATAAATATAAGCTCCATATTTTTTAGGTAATCATTAGAGATTAATAATTGTCTGCCTACGGGCAAATTGTATTTATGCATATGGTAAAAGCGTTTCAAAGAATCGGTGAAGGTGTTTTAAACCTTTTTGAAACCATTGGCGCTTTAAGTATTTTTTCTGCTCAAACTGTTCGATGGATTTTTGCAAGTCCTTTTGACGGTAAATATTTTCTTCATCAGTTAAATGAAGTCGGCGTAAAATCTATTCCCGTTGGACTGGTTTCGTCTTTTTTTGTCGGAATGGTCATGGGCCTTCAAATCGGAGCTCCAATGGAAAGGTTTATGGAAGGCATTGCCTCTTTTTTGGGAGCCGGAATTTCTATTGCCATGGTTCGAGAATTGGCGCCTGTCTTGACCAGTGTACTTTTGGCGGGTCGTGTTGGGTCATCAATGGCTGCCGAGGTGGGAACTATGAAAGTAACTGAGCAAATTGATGCTTTAACTACTCTGGCTACAAATCCAATTCATTATCTTTCTGTACCAAGATTTCTCGCTTCAGTTGTAACCATACCCATGGTGGTAACTCTTGCTATTTTAGTCGGCAATTTCGGCGGGGCTGTAATATCGTATTTTATGTTTAATATTCCTATAAGTCAGTACGCCGAATCTGCCCAGAGAATAGTTAACTTAAGCGATTTGTTGTCGGGTATAAGCAAGAGTGTTTTTTTTGGAGCTGAAATTGCCTTGATCTCGACGTTTACAGGATTTCGCGCAAGCGGGGGCGCAAAGGGCGTGGGTAGCGCCACTATTTCAGCGGTTGTAAATTCCATTATGATGATCATTGTTTCAGATTACTTTATAAGTTATTTATTTCAACTTGTGGGCTGGTAAAATAGTAAACATTATAATGAGTGCTTTAATATCTATAAAAAATGTTACTAAAAAATTTAAAGATTTAACGGTACTCGACGGCGTTAATCTTGAAATAAATTCCGGAGAAATTGTATATGTAATCGGAAAAAGCGGTTCTGGCAAGTCCGTACTTTTAAAAAACATGATTCGTTTGTTTAAACCGGATGAAGGCGAAATTCACATAGACGGTCTGGATATCTTTAAACTTGATGAAAAAGAACTTATTGAATTTCGAAAAAAAACAGGCGTGTTGTTTCAAATGGCAGCACTTTTTGATTCTTTAACTGTTTTTGATAATGTATCTTTTACTCTCCGACGTTTTACCAAATACAGCAAATCCGAGATCAAGGATATTGTTGATGAGAAATTAGCCTTGGTCGGTCTAAGAGGGTATGAAAATTCCTGGCCGGCGTCTTTATCCATAGGAATGCAAAAACGAGTTGGTTTAGCTCGAGCTATTGCCATGGAACCAAAAATTATTTTTTGTGACGAGCCTACGACAGGGGTAGACCCTTTGCTGGGCGCTGCTGTAGATGATTTAATTAAAAAGCTTAACAGGGAGCTGGGAGTTACCGTTATGGTGATTTCTCATGATATGGAATCTACTTTTCGGGTTGCGCACAGGGTTGCCATGCTGTACAACGGAAAATTTGAGTTTACAGGTACAACGGAAGAATTAAAAAATAATGATAATCCCATTGTAAGGCAATTTGTTACAGGTTCGGCTCATGGCCCAATGTCTGTAATTTAAAAGAAATAAATTTTAAAAAGGAAATTTGTAAAAATGGATGAAACCAGAAAAGTAGCCATCAGGGTAGGGGCTTTTGTAGTAGTTACATTTGTAACGCTAATACTTATGATTGCTTTTGTATCCAGAATGCAGATGAAAAAAGCCGGATTTAATTTACATATAAAGTTTAATTTTTTAAACAATCTTGGCATAAATGCTCCCGTTAAAATTGCCGGCGGTATACCGATTGGTTTTGTCTCAGATATATATCAAAAAGATTTACAGACCTATGTCACAGTATTTATAAAAAAAGAACTTGAAAATAAAATCCCTAAAAGACCAGAAACCATTTTTACAATATTCAGCTCAAGTTTAATGGGCCAAAAATACATCAACGTTGTTATTCCCAAATCAGAAGAAGGCGATGAATTTCTTAAGGAAGGCGACGAATGGATTGGAATTGATCCCCCGTCAATTGACCAGATGATGCTGGCATTTTCAAGTTGGTTTGACGGAAAAAACGGAGGTCAGGTTATTGCTGAAATCATGCAGCAAACGCAGATATTTATCAGTAATTTAAACGCCATTGCATCAGAAAATCGTACCGATATTCGTTTAACGGTAAAACAGGCCAAGGAATCGTTTGCAACACTTGCAACCCAGCTGGATCTTTTGATGGCAAAGCTTACCATTCTTTCTACAAATTTTTCTGATATTTCTGTAAAGAACAAAGAAGATATTGAAATTATGTTGGCAAATTTAGCGCAAATCTCCCGTGAAATGAACACCATAACCCAGCGTGTAAATTCAGGTAAAGGCACTGTTGGTAAATTTTTAACAGATGAAGAACTTTATAAAACCGCAAATGAAACACTGGTCAATGCTCGCGATTTATTTCAAAAGTTAAAACTAAATCCATGGATGTTATTGTATAAAGAATGATGATCAAACCCGCTTTTCTGGCAATGAAAAATTATTTATAAAGATCTTTAAATAATTTCTCTTTTTCAGGATCTAAAATTTTATGAGAAGCGCTTTTTTTATCAGTTGTTTTTAGTTTTTTAAATTTCTTTTTTAGAAATATCAAGGCAATACCGCCGAATATAAATAATAAAACAACAATGATAATTTGCGGATTATGTTTGGCAGGGTAACTACGATAACGTTCTCCAAAACCCTTGCGCATTTTCTCAAGGTATTCCGGATATTTGGTACGAATGATTTCAAAAGATTCATCTGTATCTACCATATCTCCGTAACCGTTAATGAACCCCGAAACTATAAAGTCTTCTGTTTTTCCAGATAATAAAAGTTTATCGATTACATCGCGAATTCCCCAGGCAATGCAATGGGTATGATTGCAGTATTCAAGGGGTTCATTACATCCGCACACGCAAATGAGTTCTTCAGAAATAAACCTGAATTTTTTTAACAATTCGACATTTTTCAGGTTTGAATGAGCGCTTTGCGAAAAAATTTGAGAATTTAAATTAAAAAAAGAAAAAGTAAAAATTATAAAAATGAAGAAGCTTCGAAGTTTTTGCATATAGATAATTCCAAATGGGTGTATTCACCTGTAAAGTCTTTTTATAAACATAGAAGTCTTTTATAATTGGCATACGCCAATTTTCAATGCTGGCACACGCAAGTTTTAAGTAAGGTAATAAAAGAATTTTGTATTAGAAAAATTTTAACAGCAAACTGACTTACTTCCATCGGAGCATCCGCAGCTTGGAGCTTCTCCAGTAAAAAAACTTTGTATAAGGGCGCTGGAACATCCTACGCCTGCTAGAACAGTGATGGCATTTGAATCACAGTTTTTCTGGCAGGCTCCACATTCAATGCACAAATCTTTATCAGTGATCACGGCTTTTTTAGATTCCATGATAAATACGCCACTGGGGCAGACCTGAGAGCAATACCGGCAGCCTGTACAAAGAGATTCATCGTAGGTGAGCGTAGAAACATTTGAAAGGTATTTCATAAAACCCCCAGCAGATATACTTTTTGTATGATCAATAAAAAAATCGAACCAACGACTCCGGTAATATAAACCGGTATAGCGTATTTGTGTTCTTTTTTTACTCCAGATGGATTTGTAAATGTCGTCGAACCTGTAAATTGAAGAGCAATGAAAGATGACATCATGGGTAAAAAAGTGTATAAAAACAGTGTGAGGAAAATATTGTTTTTAAACATATTTGTTGTAGAATATAAAATCATGGTTGCCATTATACCTGCCATACCTCCTTTTACAGAAAAAGCGCGAAATGGTATAAAAGGTAATAAAAGTGGTGTAACAAAAGCTCCGGTAAAAATAGCGACAATGCCTGCCAGATAAAATGGCAAACCATCATACAGAGCATTTTTAAAAATGATTCCATTTCTTTGTAAACCCATAAAAATAAAAATTGCAAAGGCATAGTACACGAAGTATTTCATGGCTGGATTAATTTCCATGGGAGTTAAGACTAATCGATCAAGGATTTTAAATGAACTTGAACGCATTTTTTTACTTGTTTGACGTTCATTATCAAAATATTCAGGAATATCTTTTGCGTAAACAGGCCCATAGTAAACCCGCAAACCGGTTTTTAATTTCACTTCGTGGGCGTTTACTCCAGGTCCGCCAAGTTGTGGTAAAATGATTCTTTTGTGAGCAATGTACGTAAGTATTTTGGTCTGGTTTATTTTTTGTATTAATTCCTGTGTTCCAAATGTTCCTTTGCCTGCAGCGCACCAGACATTGATACCTTTGGTGTCCAGAACAATGATCCATAAATTACGATTTTTCAAATGACGCCGCAGGTGATCAAAGCTGAGCTTGTAATTTGCGCTAACCAAAACATCACTTTCTTTATCAGGATCGCCTATTTTATATAATCCGGGTTCAACACGATATTTGTCTCGATACGAACTGATGCGCGACAAAAAAGCCCCTGAATAATCACGATATGTCCAAATATGAGATATGCTTTTTGCAACGGGTCGCTGACTCCACGGTTGCAGGTCGATTTTAGTACGAGTTGTCCCCGTTTGTAATTCCTGTGAAGGTGTTGTTGTATTTAAAACAGTAAATTTCATGAAAATCCTCTCAAGTTGCAACGATTAAGTCACTAACCATGGGTTCCAACGTTTTTTTGACCATGCCTAGAAGGTCATCAGATTTTACCAGAGAGATGCAGCATATTTTTCCGTTGTTTTCCCAGGTTACCAAAGCCAATTTATCGCCAGCCTTTATGCCGGCTTTTTCGCGGAGTTCTTTCGGCAGCACCATCTGGCCGCGTTCATCCACATTGACGAGAGATTCAATTTTCCAGCAGCTATCGCTTTCACAAATGTTTTTCATATTCAGTGTGATCAGTAAAATCAGAATAATCAGATTGTCAACAATTTTTAAAATAATTTAATATGCTCATGATTGTGAGGTAGTAGCTGCAACCTGGTATATAAACAATTACATGCATTAAAAAATAGCCACTCCTAAATTTTATATTCATTTTTGAATTGGTTGACCAGATAATTCGGCTTTTATTATTGTTTTTCATGGATATTGTCAATTTATCAGGACTTCAAGTTGTTTTATTTATTTCTTTTTTTACAGGGGCAATGGGTTATGCTGTTTATGTTATTTTACATCATTGGAAAATGGCACATCTGGCTCAGTCGTTTACAACCAATACTCCTATAATTGAAAAAATTAAATCGGTTCTTTTCAATGTACTGCTTCAAAAAAAAGTTATGAAAAAACCGGTACGGGGAATTTTTCATGTATTTGTTTTTTTTGGTTTTTTTGCATACTCCTTACATACCATGAGTCAATTTGTTGCCGGATTTACCGGAAATTACAGTTTTTACATTCCTGAGTTATTTGGAGATGTATTTTTAAGTTTTTATGAAAACCTTCTCGATGTTTTCTCTCTTCTTGTACTTGCCGGCGTTTGCTTTTTCTTTATTCGTCGTTATTTTTTTCGTGCACCAGAGCTGGATCGCCCTTCATTTCAAAGCATCATTATTTTATCATTAATTTCGCTTCTCATGATTTTTACATTTTTGGAGACTTCAGCTAAGGGGCTTTTAAAGGGCAATACAGAAGTAACTTTATGGCGCAGTTTTTTAATTGATTTTATACCAAACTATGAAAGCAGCAAAATTATATTTCAGACAGGTTGGTGGGGTCATGTACTTACCGTTTTAATTTTTTTAATGTACGTACCGGGCAGCAAGCATGCTCATTTATTTTGGGCTCCTGTAAACTTCTGGTTTAAGTCAGATTCAAAACCTGGAAAAATGCCCGATCTTGATATTGAAAATTCAACAGTCTGGGGTGCCGGAAACGTTCATGAATTTACCTGGAAAAACTATTTAGATGCTCTTTCCTGTATAGAATGTGGCCGCTGCCAGCTGGCTTGTCCGGCATCTCGTACGGGTAAATTGCTTTCGCCCAAAAAAATCATGACTGATTTAAAACATGTTTTAAACGAGAAAATGCCTGTTTATGAAAAACAAGTGCGCGATGGTAAAACAGCTCAAGAAATTGTAGAGTCAGGCGATTGTCGTGTTATCGATAATTATTTCTTGCGTGATGAATTATGGTCGTGTACCAGTTGTTATGCCTGTGTTGAAACCTGCCCCGTAGGAAATAACCAGCTTGAACCAATTTTACAAATGAGAAGATCTGTGGTATTAAACGAAGGGGCCATGCCGCCGCAATTGCAAAATGCATTGACAAATATTGAAAATCAAAGTAATCCCTGGGGAATTTCCAGCGATGAGCGTGAGAAATGGACGGAAGGTTTAAATATTTCTACCATGCGGGATTTAAAGGCAAATGGTCAAACTCCGGAAGTTTTATATTGGGTTGGCTGTGCCGGCGCTTTTGACGATCGAAACAAAAAAATTGCCCGTACGTTTTCAGAGTTATTAAAAAAAGCCGACGTTACATTTGGCATACTTGGTATTGAAGAGTCATGTACCGGCGATTCAGCGAGAAGGGCGGGTAATGAATATTTATTCCAGAGTCTTGCTGCGGCAAATATTGAAATTTTAAACAACTATGGTGTAAATAAAATTGTCACAGCCTGCCCGCATTGTCTTAACACTCTTAAAAATGAATATCCGGCTTTTGGCGGAAATTATGAAGTTATACACCACTCTGAATATATTTCAAAACTAATTCAAGACGGCAGACTTAAAGTTGACAGCTCTAATGAAATAAGTCAAGGTCTTGTTTCCTATCATGATTCCTGTTATCTTGGCCGACACAACGGCAATTATGAGCATCCTCGAAATTTGATTTCTACCGCAGGTAACTCTCTTGCTGAAGCCAGTGAATGCAAAGAGCAGGGTATGTGTTGCGGCGCCGGCGGCGCACAAATGTGGATGGAAGAAATGGGTTCAGAGCGCATCAACATTGCTCGAACTCGCCAACTGGTAAGTACAGGTTCAAAGACTCTGGCAACCGCCTGCCCGTTTTGTATCACAATGATTGGCGACGGTGTTAAAAGCGAAGGTTTATCAGATAGTCATAAGGTACTGGATATCGTAGAGATAGTAGCAGATCGTTTAAAAAAAAGTACTTAATACTAACGAGACTTCACAATTTAAAAAATTAAATACTAAATTCATGTTAAATGAACCAGCAGGAGATATATGAAAAATATACATAAAACAGCTATAGTCGAAGAAGGCGCGCAAGTTGCAGAAGATGTAGAAATCGGTCCTTTTTCCATAATCGGACCAAACGTAAAAATTGACTCTGGAACTAAAATTGGTCCTTATGTGCAAATTAAAAATCGCGTGGAAATAGGTAAAAACAATCAAATTTTTCACGGAACTTGCATTGGAGAAAACGGTCAGGATTTAACGTTTAATAACCCTGATGCAAAAATTGTAATTGGTAATGATAATGTTATTCGGGAAATGGTAACCATTCATCAACCGGCAAAGTCAGGAAATATAACGACCGTTGGCGATAAAAACTACATCATGTGCAATGTACATATGGGACACGACGTAGTACTTGGCAACAACAACATCATTGCCACGAACACAGCCCTTGGCGGTTATGTTCAACTTGAAAACAATGTATTTTTAAGCGGACTTATCGGTGTGCATCAATTTGTACACATCGGCAGCTATGCTATTGTTGGAGCAGGAACGCCAACCCTTATGGATGTTCCTCCATATTGTATGATGGCAGGTTCTCCGGGAGTCATAACCGGTTTAAATATGATCGGTATGAAGCGGGCTAAATTTTCAAAAGAAAAAATCAGGGTCATTAAAGATATTTATAAAATTACTTTTATGAGAAAAACTCCGCCGGCCAAAGCTCATGATGAACTGGAAAAAAATTTTTTACCTCAATACAGTGTTGACACAGAAGAACATTCCGTTATTAAACACTACATTTCGTTTTTACGTTCCTGCAAGCGAGGAATTGCTCCCCGCCATTTTAGCATTTGATGGATTAATTTTCAAGTAAGTCATTTAAAGATGAAAGTATGGCATCAATGGGAATTCCATACGCATTGCAAACTTGCTGCAACGTTTCAAATTGATTAACTCCGCAATGAGAACAACCGCCTAAATGGTAACCTGTTAGGACAAGTCCCGCTTCAGGATGCATATCGAGTATTTGTCTTACTGACATATCAGCAGTAAATTTTGTATTGTTCTGGGTTGTCTCGGGCATTTTGTTTCCTTTTTGCAAGCAATAAAAATTGCTCATATTTTTATCATTTAAATTTATTAATTTTTAGACATGTTGTCTATTATTTACTAATAAAAATGTCAAATTTAGGGTAAGTTCTGAGTCAGGTGAACTTGAAAAATAAAGTTATTTTTAAGTTAGCGGCTACTTTTTAAAACAATCAGTTTTGATAGTAGCTACTGGCAAGTGTAAAATCTAAGTAACAATAAATAGACAAAGTCAAAAAATATATATATTATAAATATGGAGAAACATGGAGATTTAGCATTTTTAAAGAAGGAGTAAATATGAAGACACCTGATATTCCCAAAGACGAAAAAACTCGACTTCATACACTTGTGTCGCTTAATATTTTAGATACGCCTCAAGAAGAGCGTTTTGATCGAATTACACGAATGGCTAAGCATCTTTTTAAAGTACCAATTGCGCTTGTAAGTTTGATAGATGAAAATCGCCAATGGTTTAAATCATGCATTGGACTTTCTGTTTTGGAAACTCCTCGTGACATTTCATTCTGTGGCCATGCAATTTTAGGTAACTCAGTATTTATGATTCCAGATGCCACAAAAGACGAAAGATTTTCAGATAACCCGCTGGTGCTTAATGATCCGTTTATTCGTTTTTATGCAGGATGCCCGCTATCGGCTCCAAATGGAAGTAAATTAGGTACATTATGTCTCATTGATAGAGAGGCAAGGCATCTTTCAGAGGAGGATATTGTTGCGTTGCAAGATCTAGCGTCTATGGTTGAACAAGAACTTGCAGCTGTAGAATTGGCAACCGTAGATGAGCTTACGAATATATTAAACCGTAGAGGTTTTTTAATGCTGGCAAGACATGGTTTAAGTCTTTTTATTCGCCAAAAAATTACAGCATCTCTTGTTTTTCTGGATCTGAACAAGTTTAAATCTATTAATGACAATTTCGGACATGCCGAGGGAGACAGAGCATTAATCATTTTTGTTGATCAATTGAGCAAGATGTTACGCGAATCTGATCTTTTCGCCAGACTGGGGGGCGATGAGTTTGCGGTGTTATTTTCAGGCACACCAAAAGAAATAGCCGAAGATAGTATATGTAAATTACATCAAGCCTTTAATAAATACAATCAGGAAAGTGATCTCGGTTATGACATCACTTTTTCATATGGAATTGTTGAATTTAATCCAGATAAACATCAAACCATAGAAATGTTGCTCAATGAAGGTGACCAGTTGATGTATGAGCATAAAAAATACAGTAAAATATAGTAAATTGGATACATAGAGCTCGTTATTAAGACGATGGAAAATAACTCATTTAAAAAAATATAATTGTTTTTTATCGTTTACAATAGATTGTATTTATAATTAAAATGTAAATTAAAAAACATATGAAAAAAATTATCATTGCTTTATTTTTTATTTTTAAAACATACTCGATTCAAGCAACACAATTTGGTCCGGTTGAAATGACGGATCCTCTGACAAATGAAAAAGTACCCGCATTTACAGTCATGAGTTATGGAAGTTACATTTACAATTGGCCATCGAAATATGATTTAATTTTCTGGCCGCTTTCAGATGAAAAATGGATTTGTATCAATTTAAAAAATGGATACGCTGCATTTAACAATGATTTTGAAAAAATAACCGAAGCAGAAAAAACAAATTTAAAAAAGTGGCTTGCCGGCAATTATTCACAAAAACGTATGCCAACAACACATATTGAAAAATTATTGTGGCTTGAGCAACTTTACCGCCAACGTCAAATGGACGATGATTTCTGGAGTCAGTTTTACCGTTTAATGGCATATGTTTACAGCGATAATCCAGATAAAAGTATCGAATATGTTAAAAAAGCAATACCGCTTTTACATGTAAAACTAAAAAGTAAACCAAAAGGAATTAAAAGAATTGAAGTTTTATTTTTACTTGGAGACTATTATAGAAGACTTAACGAGCCAGAAAAATCCTTAAAATACTTTAAAAAAGTAAAAGCCGCCAGATACAAAGATAATGATGGAAAAACAAAAACCGGTCATCCCTATTTTATGGAGATGATCAATGATCGAGAAAATTTGTTAAAAAATCAATCTTTTAGCAATCCCGATATCATAGAACATTAAAAATATAAAAGAGATATAAAAATGAAATAATAATAACATGAATCAAAATATTACTTTCACTAAACAGGTTCAGCAATCAACCGATCATTGTTTAACTGTATTGTTTTTCCGGATAGCCATTCTTTTTCGTTTTCAGGAGATAAAACCATCGGCATTCTTTTTTTGGAATTATGGATTTTACTTAATAATTCATTGGCTTCCATCGTTAAGATGGTGTAAGTGTTTTGTGTTTCACCCGTAGCTTTGTTTAACCATTGGCTCCATAGGCCGGCCAGAGCAAAGGCTTCGTGCTTTGGCAAGGCAAGAAGATACTTTTGTTTTTGCTTTCCTTTTTCGTCGAGCCATTGCCATTCAAAAAATCCATCCACAAGAACCATGCATCGCTGATGAATATACGATCGAAAGGATGGTTTTTCCGATAGTGTTTCGCTTCTGGCGTTTAACGTGTTTTTTTTAATGGAATCATCTTTTGCCCAGTGAGGTATCAGTCCCCAGCGGTAGAGTTCTATTTTATGTACATCGAGGTTCGTGATTACCGGCGTCAGGGGATGTTGAAAACCATTGTAATTGCTTGAAGCATAGTTTTGCGGTATAGAAAATTCAGCATCAAAGCGGTTTTGAAGCTCTGTGGCCGATTTACTTTGTTGCATAAAAAAACACATTTACACGTTTACCGTAATGATGTCAGCAAGATTTGTCGAGTACCGCGGAGATAACCGATCCTGTTTCATTTTCCATACAAATTTAGGGCTTTGCGAACCCAGTCTGATTTTTTGTTGTCCATACAGGGTATTTACTTTATCCATGACCTGCATCAGTGGTATATGCCTTGCATCGCTCGTTTCAAACATGGTAAGCTGGCGGTTTTTTTCATCTGTTAAGTCGGTCACGACGACGCCTGCCTTTTTATAAGCATAACCTTCTTTAAATATTTTTTGCAAGGCCTGTGTTGCAAATGTCGAAAGCTCAATGCTTGAATTTGTCGCAAAGGGCAGTTTCACAACAATGTTTCTGGCGTATTGCGGCAGATCGTTTCGGTGTCCATTGGTATGTATAAAAACCATGATGCTCTTGCAAGATGAATTTTGGCTTCGCAGCTTTTCTGCGCACGAAACAGCAAAGGTGGAAATACGTTCTTTTAATTGTTCAAACTCGGTGTAATTTTTATCAAACGAACGGGTTGTTGCGATACTTTGTTTGGGCTGAACCGTTTCGAGATCCAGCGTGGGAATGCCCTGCAAATCGTGTTTTAATCTAAGGCCGACAATGGACAGGTGCTTTTTAATCCACATGTCATCAAGCATCGTAAAGTCATGTGCCGTAAATACATTTCGGGCAATGAGTTTTTTGGTATGCTGCCGTCCGATTCCCCAGACATCGCCAACCTTTAACCATTTTAAGGCCTTGATGCGTTTTTCTTCGCTGTCGATTATATAAACACCGCCGGTTTTTTCAGCATACTTTTTGGCAATTTTATTGGCAACCTTGGCCAGCGACTTTGTTTTTGCCATGCCCACGCTGATGGGTATTCCCGTCCACCGGGTAACTTTAGCCCGCATTTGACGGCCATATTCCTGCAAATGAAAATGTTCCATTCCTTTTAATTTTAAAAAAGCTTCATCGATGCTGTAAATTTCCATTTCGGGACTGTAATTCGAAAGAACGTCCATCACGCGGGCGCTCATGTCTCCATACAGGGCAAAGTTGGAGGAAAAAACATGTACCTGGTGTTTTTCAAAAATTTTTTCAAATTCAAAGGCGGGAGCGCCCATTGGAATACCAAGGTCTTTTGCTTCGTTGCTTCGCGCAATCACGCAGCCGTCGTTGTTAGAAAGTACAACGACGGGTTTACCGATTAGGTCGGGGCGAAAAACCCGCTCGCAGGAAGCGTAAAAGTTATTGCAATCAATCAGGGCAAACATGAAAATCCCGTTAAAAATCCTTGATGACATGGGTTACGATACCCCAGATTTGCAAATCATGATGTTCGGTTATTTCTATGGGTTCATAGAGTTTATTGGCGGGCATCAGCCGGCAACGGCCATTTTCCAGGCGAATTTGTTTCAAGGTAAATTCCCCGTCAATATAACAAACCGCAATTTTTCCGTCAACGGGCTCGATACTTTTGTCAATGACGAGCAAATCGCCGTCGTTGATGCCCGCATTTTTCATAGATTCGCCTTTTACGCGCCCGTAAAAAGTTGCCGAAGGATGTTTAATTAAATGTTGATTGAGGTCAATTCCCATATCGACAAAATCCAGAGCCGGCGAGGGAAAACCGGCGCTTATACGAAAAGGGAGTATGGGCAATTTTAGACTAGCCTCAGTCAGGGCAGAGTAAATTTCCAGTATCGGGCATGTATTTAGTTTTATGGCCAGCATATTATTTGAAGAACATTGAATCATGACCTAACATTTCGGAATATAGTGTACGCATGTTAAGTGATATTGTCTATTTTTTTTATTTTTCAATATTGTCAATTTTTTTTCATTAGTCTGGAAATTAAAGTAAAAAGAATATCAATTACATAAAAAGGGGGCTTTTGGTGTTTCGATCTAATCGAAAATCACTCGGCCCCCTCGGCCGCATAAGCGGCAAAGCCGCATATTGCGGCCTACCCCCACAGGTTTGAAAGAAAGTTAAAATGTAATTTCTGACGAATTTAAAGATAACAAGCTGTCGATGCATCAGCATGAATTACAATTGCAGTTGACTCAATAATTATTTCTATTGTAATTTTGAATTTCAACATCGGGTAATTTATCTTTTGAAAACTCATCAGGCACAGGCGATTGCGATTTAAGCGCAAGCGGTAATACGCCAGACCATACAGGAAAATTTTCATCTAAAGGTTTTACATTGGGTTTGCCCGTTCTCATTTTAGAAGAATACTCATAAATGGGTATGGATAAAACCATGGTCTCATCTAATTCCTTGTCGGTTGGTTGGCGTACGCTGTCATATCTGTTTTTTACCACATGGTTTATTAAAGATTTTAAGCCTTCCAGTTTTTCATTTTTATCAAGTAACATCCGAGCCTTGCCAAAAATAACAACGCTTCTATAATTTACCGAATGATTGTAAGCAGATTTACCAAGTACTAAACCATCGAGAAGCGCAACGGATAAGCAGATATCATCGGCTGCTGCTAAAGCCTGGTGAAAAGGGCTTGCATTTCCGCCATGTAAAATAATTTGATCGTTGTATCTTGAGTAATTGCTCGGTAATACAACAGGGTATCCGTCTCGAATAAAAGAAATGTGGCAAATCAATCCTTCATCAAGAATTTTATAAATTTCTGCAAGATCCTTGACTTCGCTTTTTTTACTTCGACTGTTGTGCGTTTTATTTTTTTCCATAATGTTCTCCTTATTTTATTAAAAATAGCACAAAAAGTGGTTGATGTCAAGAGCCACTTATGATAAATAATTTAAACCACTTTATGTCGAGTAAATACATTGTTATTTATAAACAACTTAAGAAATCCATTTTAGAGGGGATTTATCCTGCGCAAACACCCTTGCCATCAAGCCGTATTTTGGCAAAAAACCTGGGGGTTTCACGCAATACAATTTTAGAAGCTTTTGCACACCTGGAAGATGAAGGGTATGTTGAAGGAATCCATGGTTCCGGCGTTTATGTAAAAAATCTGCCGAAAGTACATTTAAATTTATGGGATGATCAGAAAAAACAAGAACATTTCAGGTATGAGAAATTACAAACTAAAAATCTAAATCCGTTTAAACCCGGCGAACCGGATGTTTCTCTTTTTCCATTTCATCTTTTTTCAAAAATATCAGGAATTTGTTACAGAGAACTTCGTAATACTCATTATTATTATGAGGATTCTTTGGGGTTTTTGCCATTACGCGAAGCAATCGCAGGATATTTAACTTTAAAAAGACAGGTAAACTGTCATGCAGAACAAATCATGATTGTAAATGGATCGCAGGAAGCTATTTTTTTATGCGGTCAAATTTTAATTCAAAAAAATACGAAGGTATTTCTTGAAGATCCTTCTTATAAACTTGCCCGGCGAATTTTTGAAGAAAGACAGGCTCGCGTTTACCCGATACCCGTTGACCATAACGGAATGCAGATTGAAAAAATTACACCGGATAAAAATTCAATTGTGTACATTACGCCATCTCATCAATTTCCATTGGGCTCTACAATGAGTATTGAAAGAAGATTAAAATTACTGGAAATGGCTCAAGATAATGATATGTCGATCATGGAAGATGATTATGACAGTGATTTCAGATACACTGGCGAACCTTTGTCGTCTCTGCAGGGTATTGGTTCTGCCGATCATGTTATTTACATTGGTACGTTAAGTAAAATTTTTTTTCCTGCAATACGCATTGGATTTTGTGTTTTACCTTATAAATTCATTGACCAATTTTTAGATAAAAGAAAATTAATGAATCGCCAACCGGCTATTATGAATCAGGCTGTAGTTGCCCATTTTATGGAAAAAGGATACATTTATAAACATATAAAAAAAATGCATACCATTTATAAAATGCGCAGAGACTTTCTTTATAGCATTGTACAAAAAAAACTTTCTGCTTATTTAACCATTAAAATTTCAGATTCAGGACTTCATCTGGTAGCCTTTTTTAAAAATAAATATGACAAAAATGTTCTAAAAAATAAAGCAATTAAAATGAAATTAAATTTAATATTTATCTCAGACTATTGCCACAATGAAATAAATGAGGATGGATTTGTCTTGGGATTTTCAACCTTTGAAACCAAAGTTCTTGAAAAAGCAGTATGTGATTTGTTAGAGGTCTTTAAATCATAGTGTAGCTTAATGAATGGCTAGTCGCGTATCTGCTGATTACTTAACAAATTTCTTGTTTCACAAAAACTCAAAATTGATGCGCCAACCGCTTCACGATTGAATTAGAAAAAATTAAACAGATATAGTACTAGTTATCGATGATTTTAACATAGGGATCAAACATCCACCCATAACCGGTAAATGCATGTGAAACCGGAGCTCCAACGTAGATCCAGTGTCCGGTAACTCCGTTAATTGTATCAGATTCTATTTTTTTTGCAAATACTTCGATGGGTATATTTTTAGGTACATAGGGTAAAAAGGAATCGTTACAATTTGAGCAGGCATAATTTATTAAATCTGACTGTATATTCGGCTTAACTCTCAACCTGGCCTCTGAAATCGTAACCCCCATGGAATTACCAAGAGAAATGCAGGGTATGTTATCAAGTACAATAGAGTCTCCTTTTTTAACTTTAGTGCGTTGATCAACAAAGGTTTTTGTATCCGTGCAAGAAAGTAAACGGCGATATTTTACAGGATGTTCGTTGTTTTTTAACTGACAATTTAAATGTTTAAAGTCCTTTATCGGAGAATGAGTTGAGCCTTGAATGATCTTTCCTTGACAGCTTTTAAAGTCTTCATAGTCGCTAAACCCTTCTCGACTAGAGTTTAATACCACAGTACTGGATTGAAGTTTATAGGTGCCGATGGCGCAGTTTCCACCCCCTTCAGCAAAGTACACAGCAATAAATGTATGATCCGAATAAAATTCAATTTCATAACCCCAGCTGCCCTCAAATTCTCTCGTCCACCGTTGAGAGGTTAAAAGTTCATCAGATAATTGATCATTTGTGCCGGATTGGCTGAAAATACAGCTTATTGAAAACAATAAAAGTACAAATGCCAGGGAATATTTCATTTAGACCTCATTTGAAAAATGCCGATAATTTAAATATCCAGGATATTAAATGACAACAAAATTTCGATCTGGATAGAATTTCACAAAAATCATATTCTGGTGCCGCAGTAAGTAAAATCAAAACGTAAATGCAACTAATTTTTTATTTAATTACTTGACATTAATGCACGCTTTTTTTTTTAATTGTTGCGTTTTGATATATACTAATATTGCAATTGAAAGGGTAAAATAAATGTTTGACTTTACTAACCGTGTAAAAAAGATTATTAATGAATATGCGCCAAAAGAAGCTAAAAGGTTGGGGCATGAATATCTGGGGCCGGAACATATACTACTTGGGATGTTGAAAACACAGGATTCCGTTGCGGTAAAGGTCATGATTAGTTTAAATATAGATCTGATGGAACTACGACGTGAACTTGAAAAACGTTGTGACCATGACAGCATGACATTGTTGGTAGACCCAGGCAATAAAGATAAAATTCAAAAAATTCTTGAATTTTCACGGGAAGAAGCTCGAAAATTACGACACAGTTACATTGGTTCAGAACATATATTGCTGGCTTTGCTTCGAGATACAACTTCGATTGCCTCAGCAGCTCTGGGCGCTTTTTCCATTACATACCAGGTGATCCGAAATGAATTAAATCAAACACTGGGTGTCCCTCAAAGCGGCCCGGGAAACATTCGATCACAAATCACATCTAAGAAAGAAACAAGTAAGAATCCAGTGCTTGAAGAGTATGCTCGAAATTTAACCCGTATGGCTCTTGAAAAAAAGATTGATCCGGTTATCGGAAGAGACTCTGAAATTGAAAGAGTAATTCAGATATTATCCAGAAAAACAAAAAATAACCCCATACTTATAGGCGAAGCAGGCGTAGGTAAAACTGCCGTAGTTGAAGGACTTGCCCAGCAAATTGTCTTTAAAAAAGTCCCGGAATCACTATTTAATAAAACCATTTACTCTCTTGATGTTGCCGCATTGATTGCGGGTACAAAATACAGGGGTGAGTTTGAAGATCGTATTAAAAAAGTAATGAAAGAAGTGAAAAATAATCCTGAAATTATTTTATTTATAGATGAGGTACATACAATCATAGGCGCCGGAGCCGCTGAAGGCGCAGTTGACGCCGCCAACATATTAAAACCAGCCCTTGCAAGGGGTGAATTGCAGTGTATTGGAGCTACCACATTAAGAGAATATAAGCGCCACATTGAACGTGACGCTGCATTGGAAAGACGCTTTCAAAACGTTCTCGTTGAAGAGCCATCCATTGATGACGCCATTCGTATTTTGTCGGGTCTTCGTAAAAGCTATGAAAAACATCACGGAGTTTTATACAGCAAAGAAAGTATAAAAACGGCCGTTCGTCTGTCAGATCGCTACATCACAGATCGTTATCTTCCTGATAAAGCCATCGATGTGATTGATGAAGCCGGCGCATCGGTGCGTTTAAAGGGATCTCAGACTCCGGAAGAGTTAAAAAATATTGAAATGATCATCTCAAAAACCATTAAAGAAAAAAATGAAATGGTTAAGATGCAGGAATATGAAAAAGCTGCTAGACTTCGCGATACAATTGTTATGCTTGAAAAAGAGCTCGATCAAAAATTAACCGATTGGCGAAAAGAACAAAAAGAAAAACCAATTGAAATTGATGAAGAACATATAATGAAGGTTTTGTCTGACTGGACGGGAATACCGCTTCAGCAAATGAAAGCTACGGAACTTGAAAAATTAAAAAATATGGAAGATACATTGCACCAGAGGGTCATTGGTCAGGAAAAAGCCATAGAAAAAATTTCAAAAGCAATAAAACGCGCCCGTACCGGTTTAAAAACGCCGGGATCTCCCATTGGTTCGTTTATTTTTCTTGGCCCAACCGGCGTAGGTAAAACGGAGCTTGCAAAAGCTCTTGCTGAATTTTTATTTGGCGATGAAGATGCTTTAATTCGATTTGATATGAGCGAATATATGGAAATGCATTCTGTATCAAAGTTTATTGGTTCGCCTCCAGGTTACATTGGTTATGACGAGGGCGGTCAAATTACCGAGGCAGTACGTAGAAAACCATACTCTGTTTTACTGTTTGATGAAATTGAAAAAGCCCACCCGGAAATTCAAAATATAATGCTGCAACTTCTCGATGAAGGAATTTTAACCGATACCATGGGCAATAAAGTTGATTTTAAAGAAACTTTAATTATCATGACATCCAATATCGGCGCCAGAAATTTAATGAAGGGCGGAAAAGTCGGATTTAATTCAGAAAATTCTAAAAAAGATTCTAAAAATGAACAGGTGATGGATGAATTAAAAAAACATTTTTCGCCGGAATTTTTAAACCGAATTGATGATGTTGTTATTTTTGAATCTTTAAAAGAAGAAGATATATTTAAAATTGTAGATATCATGGTAGATGACATCAACAATAACATTGTTCACCAAAAAATGTACATTACTTTAAATGAAAAAGCGCGACGCTATCTGGCGAAAAAAGGCTATAGCGAAACATTTGGCGCCCGTTCTTTAAAACGTGTGCTTCGATCTGAAATTGAGGATGTTTTAGCCGACATGGTTCTTAATAGAAAAAAGCAAACTCCAACAAAATATACCATTGGAGTTTCCGGTGAAAAACTAACTTTCAAAGGCAGCCAGTTAAACGCCAAAAAGTTTGATGAAATTAAAAATATGTACTCCATGGAAGAACAAAACATTGACAGTTATTGGGATGACGAAGAATCTACTATTGCCGATGACGATGAAGTCGACAAAAAACTCGACAGTAAAGAACTTGCTCAAACCTGATGATAACACATTAACTTAAAATTGCACCAACCTGTTTTATTAAATGAGTTTTTAAAGTACTCCCGATTTGACCAGCCTGATACTAAGCTTAAGCTCTGGGACGGTACTTTGGGAGCGGCCGGGCATTTTATTGCCTGGTTGAAAAATAATCCGCAGGGAATTGCCTTTGGCAGCGACCAGGACGCGGATATGCTGAAAATTGCCCAGGAAACTGTAAAGGCCGCATTTGATGAAGGCGAAAATAAGAATGCGGGATTTTTATCGCGGGTAAAGTTTTTGCAGAGTAATTTTTCCGATAATCCTTTTCATGAATTTGCTCCATTTGATGTGATTTTTCTTGATCTTGGTATATCTTCTTATCACCTTGATTCTCTTAACCGCGGTATCAGCTATCGAGACACTGGTTTACTCGACATGAGGCTTGATATTGCAAATGGCGAACCTTTATCTGCATGGCTTAAACGGGCTTCGTATGAAGAAATTCGAAACGTGATTTATAAATATGGCGAAGAAGGTTTTGCGCCTTTAATTGCGAAAAAAATTGTAGAACAACGAACGACAGAAGATTTAACTCCCGACTGGTTAAATCGAATTTGTATTAATTCCTATGCCAGAGCGCAAAAATCAAAATATGTTAAAAACCCCGGCGTTAAGACATTTCAGGCATTTAGAATATTTATCAATCATGAGCTTGATCATCTTGAAAAATCATTGAAGTTTATACCTGAACTTTTGAAACCTCACGGCGTTTTAATCATCATTTCGTTTCATTCACTTGAAGATCGAATGGTAAAACATTCTTTTAAAGCCCTTGAGAAAATTAAAAATGATTCCATGTTTGCAAAAAGTCAATACCGTGACGGTAATTATCGCATTTTAACCAAAAAAGCCATTGTACCTGATCAAAACGAAATTGAAATGAATCCTAGATCGCGTTCGGCTAAAATGCGCATTTTACAGCGTATTTGTTAAATAACCATACGTTTTAGAAAAAATATTTGGTAATTTCAAATCGAAAACGCGCAGTCAGCGATATACATCGATTGAATTCGCTACGCCGACTCTAATTTATGGGCGTTTACAAATCTTCACCGCAAAGCTGCGAAAACGTAAAGAAAAAAAATACGGATGAACGGTTCTATTTTATAAATATATTTGACTTTGTAGGATAAATTGTATAACGCCTTGTAATTTCGGAGGCGTCAAATGATTGGATAAATTATTTATTGATTAAACCAAGCTGGGTGTTTCGACTGCTAAACCAGATGATGGTTGCGTAAATGCAAAGGTATACAGTAAACAGGGAAAAATTAATCAGGTATTGATTCATTTCAAAGGCATTTGAAAGGTTATCGAGAACCTGAAGCGGCGTATGCTGCAATATCGCATTTGCCCAGTCAGACAAATTTAAATATGAAGCCATGCTGATTATAATTTTTACAATGACTTTTTCAATTGCCATATAATATAAAAGAAGTCCTGCAATGGCATAGATGGTTTTTTTAAAGATGGAGGAAAACATCACAACTAAAAACAACGTCTGCATCAAATGAAGCAGTGTTAGCAACATACCTTTTCCCGTTACATTGATATTAAAACTATGACCAAAATAAATAAACAGGGCAGCTGCATCTATGGAATAGGTCAGCACCATGATCGCGGCAAATACCCCAAAAAATACAATCAGACGCGAGAAAAGATAGTGCTGAAGGGGGATTCCTGTTAAAACAATATTTTTAATCATTCCTTTTTCGTATTCTCGACATACATTGTATGAACCTGCAAATGCAAATGCAATGGTGAATATCGATTGAAACAGGGCAGAGTGCCACACTTCGAGGGTTTCTGACGGGTTATAAATTTTTGAATATTTATAATCAAAAAATATAATGATAGTAACCGTTGTAAGCCCGATACCGATAAAAATAAAAACAAAAGTAATTATAAATTTCTGCATTTGTAATTTTTTAAAATCAGCCAGAGAGGTTTCTTTTAAAATGTTGTATATATATTTCATTTGTTTTTATCCGTTGTGCCGCTTCTTTGTACAGAAGTTATTTTATCAAGTACTGAAGATTCAAAATTATTTGCAGAGATAAGTTCGGATACATAAATGTCGTTTTCAGCCAGTTTTTGATTGATAAAGCTTCCGTCGTAGTTTTTATCTATTTCTACAATGCACTTATTTTCATCGCTTGATATTATCTCTATCGCGGGAATTTTATGAAGCATAGAAATGAGCTTTTTCATGTCGCTATACTTGATTTGAAAGATTTTTTTATCAACAAGTTTTCCGTGAATATCAATTTTATCGATTACTTCGCCGTCTTTCAATAAAATTGCCCTGTCGCAGATTTTTTCTACTTCAGAGAGAATGTGACTGCACAGGATGATGGTTTTTCCTTTGCTGGTAAAGGATTGTATTAGTTTTCTAATATCGCTGATACCAACGGGATCCAGTCCATTGGTGGGCTCATCGAAAATCAACACCTCCGGATCGTGCAGCATGCTGTTTGCAATATTTAAGCGCTGCTTCATACCCATAGAATATTGCGAAAACAAGGTATCTGGAAATTTATCAAGACCAACCTCGTAAATTAGCTCTGGTATGCGATCTTCAGACGCAAGGCATAATTTTGAAAAAAAAGTCAGGTTTTGCAAAGCTGTAAATTCAGGAAAAAATGCGGGTGTTTCAAGGACAACGCCAAAAAGCTGGTTTACGATATTTCGTTTTTCCCAGACACGAAGATCTTGAAACCAGATCGAACCGCTGTCTGGTTTTAAAAAACCAAGGAGTAAATTGATGATGGTGGTTTTACCGGCGCCGTTTGGCCCGACTATCGCCGTTGCCTCGCCTTTATTGATATTAAAGCTTACGTTGTTTAACGCCAATTTTCCTTTAAAAGACCGGTATACATTTTCAAATCGAATCACATATTATAAAATTTATCCGGTGATCAGCGGTCAATGACATTATAACGAGTTTTTAATTACATTTAAGGCGCTTCCTGCTTGAAACCATTTTATTTGTCCTTCGTTAAACGAGTGGTTTACTTTAAATATTTCTTTGGTTTCATCTTGATGGCGCAAAACCATTTCAAGAGGTTTGCCGGGTTGAAGATCGATTAAACCGTAAATATCAATTTTGTCATCTTCTTGAATTTTTTCATAGTCTTTTTTGTCGGCAAAAGTCAACGGCAGCATTCCCTGTTTTTTTAAATTGGTTTCGTGGATTCTCGCAAAAGATTTTGCAAGAATAACTGAAACGCCCAAATGTCTCGGTTCCATAGCTGCATGTTCGCGCGAAGAACCTTCCCCATAGTTTTCATCTCCAACAACGATGGATTTTAAATCCAGTATTTTATAAGCTCTCTGGGTTTCAGGAACAGGGCCGATGATTCCCGTAAGCTGGTTTTTAACCTGGTTGGTTTTGCCGTTAAATGCATTTACCGCGCCAATCAGCAGGTTGTTGGATATGTTATCCAGGTGGCCTCTGTATTTTAGCCAGGGACCGGCCATGGAAATATGATCGGTCGTGCATTTGCCTTTTACTTTTATTAAAAGTAAAAGGCCGGTTAAATTTTGACCATTCCAGGGGGGAAAGCTTGAATCGTCAATCAATTGAAGACGGCTGGAATCTGGATTAATTAAAACTTCAACTTGAGATGGATCTGCTACGGGAGCAATGTAACCGGGGTCCTTTACCTCAAAACCATTTGCCGGAAAATTAAAACCAACGGGGGCGTCAAATCTGACATCTTTACCGTCTTTGTTTTTAAGAGTATCGGTTAAAGGATTAAAAGTGAGGTCGCCGGCAATCGCCATTGCTGTTACAATTTCAGGCGAAGCGACAAATGCAAACGTATTGCTGTTGCCGTCGTTTCGCTTTGCAAAATTACGGTTAAATGATGTGATGATGGAGTTTTTCTTTTCTGGGTCTCGGTTATGCCTGCTCCATTGCCCAATGCAGGGGCCGCAGGCATTGGCTAAAACCATGCCGCCCATTTCTTCAAAGGTTTTTATCAGACCGTCTCGTTCCATTGTATAACGAATTTGTTCTGAGCCAGGAGTGATTGTAAATTCAGATTGAACCATTAAATTTTTTTCTCTGGCCTGACGCGCAATTGATGCCGAACGCGTGATATCTTCATAAGAGGAATTCGTACATGAACCAATGAGACCGACTTCCAGCTTAAGCGGATAACCGTTTTTAATCGCTGCATCTTTAAAGGCTGAAATCGGCCATGCCAGGTCAGGAGTAAAAGGTCCATTGATATATGGTTCAAGTTCCGAGAGATTAATTTCAATTACCTGGTCGAAATATTTTTCGGGCTGTTGATACACTTCCTTATCTCCGGTAAGGTGTATCTGAACTTTGTTGGCCATTTTCACAATTTCACTTCGTCCGGTAGCTGCAAGGTAATCTCTCATGGACTTGTCGTAACCAAAGACTGAAGTTGTGGCTCCAATTTCAGCGCCCATGTTACAGATTGTACCTTTGCCTGTAGCTGAAATGGTTTCTGCACCATTGCCAAAGTATTCAACGATGGAATCGGTTCCTCCGTTAACTGTTAATATGCCGGCAACTTTTAAAATCACATCTTTAGCAGAAGTCCATCCGTTCATTTTTCCGGTCAGCTTGACTCCGATAATTTTAGGAAATTTTAACTCCCATGCCATTGAGGCCATTACATCCACGGCGTCAGCGCCGCCAACGCCAATGGCAATCATGCCCAGACCTCCGGCATTTACGGTATGAGAATCCGTACCAATCATCATACCCCCGGGAAAAGCATAGTTTTCAAAAACCACCTGGTGGATGATGCCTGCGCCCGGCTTCCAGAAACCAATGCCGTACTTACGCGAAGCAGAAGCTAAAAAATCATAAACTTCAGCGTTAGATGAAACCGCCGCAGCAAGATCTTTATCGGCTCCATCTTTAGCCTGGATTAAATGATCACAATGCACGGATGCTGGTATCGACGTTTGTTTTTTCCCTGCCTGCATAAACTGCAGTAAAGCCATTTGGGCTGTAGCATCCTGCATAGCTACGCGATCCGGAGCAAAGTCTACGTATGAATTGCCTCGTTTAAAAGCATGGTTTTGATCTTTTTGAAAACCTTGCCAGAGATGGGCATATAAAATTTTCTCGGTTAACGTCATTGGCTGCTTTAAAATACTTCGAGCTTTTTCTACTTTTGCAGATAGCCCCGCATAAAATTTTTCAATCATGTCTTTATCAAATATCATAAAGTCCCCTGTGTTAGTATATGTATAATATACTAAAAACATTAAAAATAGACAGAATATAAATAAAAATTGTTATAATAAATAGTACTTTGAAAACGCAGAAAAAAAATAAGTTAAAGAGTCATAAACAAGGTTGGGGGTTATTTGGGCTGTCTAAAAAGTCTCACCGCAAAGGCGCGAAGGACGCAAAGAGAAATAAAGGGATTTTTCTTATCATTTTCTTTCATTCCTTCGCGTTCTTTGTGACTTCGCGGTTCAAATTTTGACTTATTAGACACCCCCTTGATATCGGCACACGCAGCAGCTTCGACGGGTTTTTAAAATGCTCAATTCCATTAATGAATTTCTTAAAACAAACGTAATGGATAATAATCTTGTTGACATGGTAAACCATATTCAACTCGTTTATTTATGCGATCAGACATGATAAAAAAAGGTATTGAACGGGCGCCGCACAGATCATTATTAAGGGCAACGGGATTAAAAGATGAAGATTTCGGTAAACCATTCATCGCCATTGCCAACAGCTATATGGATTTTATTCCAGGTCATATTCATTTAAATAAAGTCGGCGAACTGGTAAAACAATTTATCCGCGACGCAGGCGGTGTTCCTTTTGAATTTAATGTGATCGGCGTTGATGATGGAATTGCCATGGGGCATGATGGAATGAAATACTCTCTTGCATCGAGAGAGATCATTGCCGATTCAATGGAAATTGTTTTAAATGCACATTGTTTTGACGGATTAATTGCTATTCCCAATTGCGATAAAATTGTTCCGGGTATGCTCATGGGAGCAGTGCGCGTTAATATACCGGCTATATTTGTATCCGGCGGTCCGATGGAAGCGGGAAAAACCCCTGATGGACAAACCATGGATTTAATCAGCGTTTTTGAGGGAGTTGGCGCGTTTAATGAAGGCAAGATGACGGAAGATGAGTTATTGACCAGAGAAAAATATGCATGCCCGTCATGCGGCAGTTGCAGCGGCATGTTTACTGCAAATTCAATGAACTGTTTAAACGAAGCCATTGGTCTGGCTTTTCCGGGTAATGGAACCTTGCTTGCTACCAGCAAATCCCGAATAGAATTATTCAAGAAAGCAGCAAATCGTATTTTAGATATGGTGCGCGAACATGAAAAACAGGGGAAAAGTTATCCGCTACTGCCGGCAGCCATTGTAAATGAAAAAGCTCTTGAAAATGCCATGATTTTAGATATGGCCATGGGAGGCTCGACCAACACTTTACTTCATACACTTGCCATTGCACACGAAGCCCGTGCTTCAGAATTTACAATGAAGTTAATCAATGAATTAAATCATAAAACACCAAATGTATGTAAAGTATCTCCATCATCTTCATATCATATGGAAGATGTTCATCTTTCAGGCGGAATTCATACCATACTTGGCGAAGTTTTAAGGGGCGTACCGGGTCTGATACATGAAGATTGTATGACCATAACAGGAAAAACCATCAAAGAAAATATTCTTACCTATGATATTCGTTCAAAAAGCGTATCAAATGAAGCTCTGGAAATGACGCGTGCAATGCCCAGCCATACATTAAATCAGCAGGGCTTGTCATTTGAAGGCCAAATTAACTTAAATGAACGCGACGCAAGGCATTTAGGTTTTGATCCTGCGGATTGTATACGCACGGTTGAAAATGCATATTCTAAAACCGGCGGATTAAATGTTTTATTTGGAAACCTTGCGCCAGAAGGATGCGTTGTAAAATCAGCCGGAGTACTGCCTGCCATGATGGACTTTACAGGCGAAGCAATTGTGTTTAATTCCCAGCAGGAAGCAATCAACGGAATTCTCAAGGGGCATGTCACAGCCGGTCATGTTGTCGTGATCAGATACGAAGGCCCCAAGGGCGGACCAGGTATGCAGGAGATGCTGGCGCCAACATCGTACATCATGGGAAAGGGCTTAGGCGAAAAAGTTGCCTTGATCACCGACGGACGTTTTTCAGGCGGAACTCGAGGCGCCTGTATCGGTCATATTTCGCCAGAGGCGGCAGAAGGCGGTCCGATAGCTTTAGTCAATAACGGAGATAAAATTCGAATCAACATAAAAGAAAATACAATTGAATTGATGGTCGATGAAAAAATTTTATCAGAGCGTAAAAAAACCTGGGTTAATCAAAATAATCCCGTAAAACCAGGATACCTGAGTCGATATCGAAAACTGGTTACCAATGCTTCGCGTGGAGCCATATTGGAGTAATGGTTTGTTTACTCTTCCATTCGACTCATGATTCTAAATGTCAGGGGCATTACAAAAACTCCGTTTTTAGATAACTCTTCAGGCGGAGGGCCAAAGTTGATTGATCGTTCAATGGCGTCTTTGCAGGAACGATCGAGAGATTCAAAACCAAGAGATTTTATGAGACGTATTTCATTTATATTGCCAGCCTCATCGAGGGTAAAAACAATTAATATTTCCTGATCAGGAAATGTTTTGTAGGTAGTTCTTCCCGGAACATATCCGCTGGTATTAAAAGAGTTATCATAAATCGGATATGGAGATCCTCCCGGCGGCGCCCAGTTTGATTGAATTTTATCCAGCATACTTTTAAAATATTTAAAATGCTTATAGTACATGGTTGGAATCACAGGTTGTCCGTTTCTGTCCCATGAAAATGCAAATTCTTTGTTAAAATTAAAATTATCGGGAATTGACGAGCGGGAAAATTTCTTTACATATTTTTTATGATCACTTTCTTTAATAAATTTATTGTCCAGGATTTTTGAAGTAAAATGATTTGATAATATATTTTCGGTACTTGTTTTCTCTGGAGCCTCTTCAGATTCTTGATCAGTTTCGCCGTCTTTACCAATTCTCAGCTCTCTGCTTCTTGATAAAGCTTCAAATCCCTTTTTTTCAGTAATGTTTCCGGAGCCCATATTGTTTTTATCTGATAAAAAATATTCTTTGTCAGGTTCAATTTGCTGGTTTATACTTTTTTGATCTACAATCACCGTATGGATCATCCCATCATTTGCCGTAACCGGATATTTTCGATCTGCCGAAATAAGTATATTTTTATAGATGCCGGTAAGAAAAACAATTGTAATGGCAAGCCATGAAGAAAAACTAAAAAAAAGAACCCATGCGTGTTCTTCTGTATTGTAGATTTGTGATATTTGATTTTTATTGCAAATATTTTCTGGTATTGAAGAAATGTCTTCAACGGGTATATCAGAATCTTTTTTTACTGATTGATCTTCCATTGCCCAGATTGTGCTTGAAGTATAATTTTTTCAGTATTTAGTTTTTCATTATTATCAATTTGTAAATCTTTTAATATTTTTAAATATTCTACTGCTTTTGCGGCATTACCAACTTTATAATACAATACAGCTATACTTTTGACGGTATCCTGATTTGTTTTATCGATTTGATATGCTTTTTCAAGTGATGAAATCGCAGAATAATGGTCATTAAAATATTTTAAATCCATACTTGATAAAGTTATATATAAGCGATCTGATTTTGGATTGGCCTGTATTCCTTTTAATAAAATATTGCGAGCCTGATTTTTCTCCAGTGTCTGGATATAATAAAAAGATAAATCCATGTATATTTCAGGAGCGTGATTTCCTTCGCTTATGGCCTTTTCAAGAATTTGCATGGCCTTATTGTACAAATTGGTAGAAGCATAAGATTTGCCCAAAGATAATATAGCGTCGGTCACATACTCCTTGTCAAGCTTTGGTAATGAGCTTTCTATAAGTTTTTGACCTAGATTAAGGGTTAACGACGATTCAATCATGATTTTCCCTTTGCCGTATAATGCCAAAGGGTTTTTTTTATTTGAATCCAGCGCTTCTTCAAAATATTTGAGAGCGGTAATTTTTTTTCCCTGTTCAAGGTTTTTTAATCCAAGCTTTGCCAGTTTATTTGCATTTTGACAATTAAATAACGCTGCAGAAAGTAAAATAGTAAAAAGTAAATTTTTATTATTTTTATGTATGGCTATGAATTTAACGGGTATTTGTTTGTTCTTTTTTATTTTCATGGTTTTGAATTTAACTTAATTTCATTGACGTTTGGGAAAATACTTTTTATACGAAATTCAGGAATTTTTTGCCAGTACGGATTTTGCTCGCTTTTTGCGATATATTCATTTCCAATTCGATTAACCTCAAGGTTAAACTCGGTGTTGGATTTTAATGTAATCTTAATTTTACCATATGGAAAACCATTTGCAGGTAAATAATAAAATTCAGTTCCCTCAAGCAGTGTGATGTCATCAATCAATCGATTGACTTTAACTTGATTTGATTCAATTGTCGAGATACCCTGTTGAACTTCCCAGCTGTTTTTTTCAGTAGCTTTAATATTAAAGTTTGCCGATCCTGAGACAGCAACTTCTTTTATGTTATCTTTGGTCAGATGAAACAATTGCTTTATTCGAAAAAAATCAGGGCTTTGATTCCAGTCAGACTTTAAATTTCCGCGAACAGAATAAACTGTTTTATCATTTTTTAATCGAATTAAACTTGTGTTATAAGAAGAACCTTGTTTACCAATATAAAAATTAAAAACCTTTGAGCGACTTTTTAGTTCTATTTGCAATCCGCTTTCGTCTACTTCGAATTCTTTATATTTCTCAGGGGTACTGGTCACTTCATAATATTTATGCATTTCCAGTAATCGATCAATTGCAGCTTCAATTTTAACATTATCCGCCGGAAAATCCAGTTTTTGATCTGCAGTTTTAATGGACCAACCGCTTTCAGATTTTATCAATTCGATGGCTGGCGCAGAATTGTTAAAAATTTTTATTCCTGTAACATCAGACTTTAAACCTGCTTTTAACAATAGAGGCGATTTTTCATAGGAGGCTTCAAAAAGATGAAACGGATCACTTAAGAAAAATCCAGCGATAAGGAGTATTGTATTAATGGCAATTAACCGAATATTTATATTTTTAAAATCAAACATGCGATTCACCTGTGCTGATGGATTCATTTTTTTGTGAAGTATATGTGAGAGCGCTGACTTTTTTTCTGCCAATGATTCTTAAAATTGCATAACCGACTATGAAAACAAGCGGCAATAAAAAATTTAAAAAAACAATAATATTTTTCATCCATAGGTCAATGGGTCCGATTGCAGGACTTACCATTTGACTTCTATTTCTGGATTTAACCAGTTCGTCTAGGCCATTCATGATATCCAGAATTGACAGGAAAAAATTAATATTTAAATTTTGTCCGATATGTATGGGCTGAATATTGTTAGTAAAAGTAAAGGGAGAAGAAACCACTACAATTTCAGCGGGGTTTATACTTTCAGAAATATAGTTTTTCTTGCCTTGCGGCAGCGGTTTACCGCTATAAAAACTGTTAAATTTTCCTTTTATGTGAAAAGCAAGGGATTGTTTAGCCATCGTGCTTTTATCCGGTACATTATCAAGGCTGTCTTTTAAAATTTCCGGACTTATGTACAATCCATCTGATTTTGTCCATGAGACCGGACTGCTGGATGCAAGCGGTGTGATTTGAGAGTCTTTAATCCTGGCGCTTTCTATCGAAACCGAGCTTGCCCAGGGAAAAACAATGAACTGAAAATTTTGTGTCATTAAACTATCCTGTGAAAGGAATTCCTCCGAAGCGGCCAGCCATACAGGGTAGGGAAGTTCAATTGTTTGAATTACATTTACCGGTTGTCTAAATGGTATGTAGTTTTTCGCATCAAATACCAGATCAGGTTTAATATCAATACCATAGTTTTTAAAAAATGCCAATGTATCCGGCGTTTTAGCTGTTGCGATTAAATTATTAAAATTTATATCCAGACCATTCATTGCCAGTATTAACTTGCCGCCTCTCATGATGTATTGATCCAGGTTGAATTTTTCAATTTCAGTAAGTTTTTTAGGGTCAGATACAAATAATACAGAGATGTTTGAAGGTATTTCGTCGACATCAGCCTTGACAGGCATCATATTTCCATAAAATGAAGAAAGACTTCTGTCGAGTATTTCAAGAGAATGAAATGGATTATCTCTGGAATCTTTAGAAAACTCAGAATCGGTTTCAAGTAATCCTACGGTATGTTCACCTGGATGGGCCATTTTATAGATATTGGCTGTAAGAAAATATTCAAGAGCCTGACTTTGTCTGAGGATATCCGGAATTACCTGGGTTTTATCTTCGTAATAAATGACGAGCGATAAAAAAACTTTTGATACTTCTCTTTTTTTGCGGTCAACCGAACCCAGGGGCATCGGTTGAATTCCCAGCGATCTGGCCTTTTGTTGAATTTTTTCATCGTCATCCGGATTTAAATATACCAGTTTTACACGACCTCTGGACGATGAGCTATATTCTTCTAAAAAATCACGTAGTTGTTTTACCGGTTGCATATAAGCTTCAGAAATGTCATTTGAAAAATACGCTTCAATGGTTGCTTTCTCCGGCAGATTACGTAAAATCTTTTTACTGGCTGACGTAAGTTTAAATCTTCCGCTGGCAGACAGATCAAATCTAATGTATAAAGAGTAGCTTAACCAGTTTACCGTAAAGAACAGCATAATGATTAACCAAAGGGTTACTTTTTTTGAATTTTTAAATTTTTCCATCAGGTCATTCATAAAACCTCAAATTGACTAAAACAGATATTTGCGAATTTCAAAGTACTTTTCATTTTTTATTTTCAATGCTATGGTAATTGAGATACAGAAAAAGCAAAATAAATGATATAAAAAAAATAATATCGCGGGTATCCAGCATACCACGCGCAAGCGAATCAAAGTGCCAGCTGACTGAAATAAACGAAATGATCGGGCTTAAAAAACCCATAAATTGAAGAAACGGAGGATAGCCCATTATAAAAAACAAAAAACATACGGCAATGGTTATCAGCAATGCGATGATTTGATCTTGCGTATACCATGAAATTAAAAGTCCAAGAGCAATATAAGAAGCGCCCAGAAGAATCAGTCCAATATAACCGCCTGCGATCAACATCCAGTCAGGAGAACCGATCGTACCTAAAAAAATGGGTATAAAAATGGTACTGCCAAGAGCAAAGCCCAGAAAAGAAAGCGCTGAAAGGTATTTACCCAGAATGGTTTCCAAAGTCTGGTATGGAAGAGTAAGCAGCACCTCGATGGTACCGGTTTTTTTTTCTTCCGACCATAATCGCATAGTAATTGCGGGAATTAAAAACAAGTATACTATGCGCATCCATGAAAAAAAGTTTTCCATGGAAATGCTGTTGACATCCCAGAAGTTTGGTAAATACAAAAACAAAAAATTAATAAAGAGGCTGAATATTAAAAGAAAAACATAGCCGATTGCCGTATTAAAATAGTTATTGATTTCGCGAGTGTAAATGGACTTGACGTTTTGCCATGAAATATTCATGATTTACCTCCTGTAAGACTATGGAAAATATTTTCAAGGGATTCTTTTTCCGCAAACAGTTCTTTTAAAGGCCAATTGTTTTTTACAGCACATTCATAAATTTTTTCACCGACATGTTCGGATGTCGTTAATGTTAATTTCGTATCGTGTACATTGTCAGATAGTAATTGTACATCATCAATGCTTAGTTCTTTTTTTAGTACATCGGCGACATTGTTAATTTTTCCAGAGAACATTATGTGAAATTTAAAACCGCCTTTTTTAAGGGCGTTTAAATTGGTAAGAGGTTCATCAAGAACAATCGTCCCTTCTGAAATAATGATGGCGCGCTTGCAGGTATTTTCTATCTCATTTAATATATGCGTACTTAAGATGATCGTTTTGTTTTCTGCTAATTTTATAATTAGTTTTTGTATTTCGATAATCTGGTTTGGATCAAGACCTGAGGTTGGTTCATCGAGAATTAATATTAAAGGATCATGTATTAAAGTAGCTGCAATGCCAACTCTTTGTTTGTATCCCTTGGAAAGTTGCGAAATGGGCCTGTAGTAGTATTTTTCAATACCTGTTGCAGAAACTGCGTAGTCGAGGTTTTTTTGATAAATGCTATTGTCCAGTTGAAATGCCGATGCAATAAAATATAAATAATCGCAAACCAGCATATCCGTATACAGCGCTGAATTTTCCGGTAAATATCCGATCATTTTCTGGACATCAATTCGCTGGTTTTCAACAGAAAGCCCGTTAATTGTAATATTACCTGAAGTTGGTTTATAAAAACCTGTCAGCATACGCATGGTGGTGGTTTTTCCGGCGCCGTTTGGCCCCAGTAAACCAACTATTTCACCCTTGTTTATTTTAAAGTTAATATTTTTTACGGCAGATATGTTATTAAATGATTTCGAAAGATTTTCGACTTGAATCATATTATTTTCCATTTAGGTATTCATTTTAATTTAAAAAATTCACAATCCAAACCATTACCAATTTGGGTTTAATTGCATTAATTCAATCACATTGATTAAAACAATGTCACCTGTGTTTTGGGCAAGTGTGCTTTGTCAAGGGTAAAATCAAAAAAAGTGAAGCACTTTGCTTCCTGGTGACTTGGGTTTGGTGCACGATGTTTGTTTGGTTGTTCTTGAATTAAATTGCTGAAAATAACAGGGGCCGGATGTTTTCAAGCGGATACCGCATAAATGCGATTTCGCACGCCCCTTCGCTTCGAAGCCCTCGGCTTCTACGCTACCCCGACGAATCCATATTGTCAATGAAACCGTATTTAAAAATAAAAAGTATTTAAAATTAAAAAAGCATTGCCAATTTGTTATTGTCATTTAAAGTTTACAAGGTCTAAATTGTTGCATTTATTAAAATTAACAGTTTGATTTAAACCAAATAAAATAGCATGATTAAAATAACAAACAATAATCTATACAAACTGATGATCGCCGGTTTGGCTGTTTTTTTAATCGTGGTAATTTTTATTTCTAAATCTATTTTTGAAGAATACAGAATGACTAAAGCTGAAATCAGGGGTATTGAATCCATAAAAAATCTTTTGCCTGTTTTAATTGCATTTCAAAATTACAGGGGAATTGAGCAGATTCGGCTAAATGGTATGCAAAAATGGGAGGATAAAAATGATGTCGAGATATCCGGCAAGAGGACAATTGTTGTTTCTGAAATCAACGGTTATCTTGATAAAAATAAAGATAATCAATTTAATATAAACGGCGATTTAAAAATCATTTCAGAGCAGCTTCAAAAACATAAAACCACTGATTTTCACTCAACGTTGGAACATTTTAAATATCATTCCATGCAAATTGAATCGATCATCTCCATGATTCAAAAGATTTATCATTCATCCAGTCTTGTGATAGATTCCAAGTATGACTCGTATTACCTTGAGACAATTAGCGTACTTCGAATGACAACGATTCTTGAAAACCTTGCTCAAGTCAGAGGATTATCGTCAGCTTACGTACAACAACGGGGTTATTTTGAACGTGAATACCACCATCTGATCGAACGTGGGCTCACTCTTCTTTCAAACGACATCGAAAGTACAAGATTGCGAATTGGTTATATAACCCCGAAACATCAGATAAATGGTATGCCATTAAATGATTTAATGGAAAAAGCGTTGAAACAAGCTGACGAATATAGTTTGTTTACTGTAAATCTTTTAAAAGAACAAAAACAACAAATGCCAGTTACTGATTTATTTAATAGAGGAACCGTAGTGATCGATCAGATTAATCAACTTCAAATTAAGATATTTGATCTTACAATCGCTATCATTAAAGAACGAGCGCGAGAAATTATTTTCAGGTTTATAATTTTAAGTACACTTGTACTTATAGTTCTTGGAACTTTACTCTGGGGTATTCGTTTCATTGTTTTTCAAAACAGGAGAAATTCCGGAATACTTCAGGCAATTACCCATGGGCATCGACAACTTATCTACGCAGAAAATGCCGCTGAAATATATTTAAATTTGTGCAAGATACTCGTCGAACATGGAAGATTCATTGCGGTGGGAGTATTTCTCATGCATCATAACGAGTCTAAAGATTTACTTCCTGTGGCAACGTGGGGAAAAGCTTCTGAGTATCTTAAAAATCTAAAAGTATCCTGGGGAGAAAATGAAATTTCCAAAGGTCCTTTTGGACTTTCCGTTAAAACGGGGAAACCACAGATATTTAATAATATTATAAATGAACCAGAATTTAAACCATGGAAAGAATTTGCGTTAAAATATAAAATTCATTCAAGCGCAGCCATACCTTTGGTATATCAGCATCAAAAAATTGGCTCCATCGGTCTGTATTCCGATAAAAAAAATTATTTTTCATCAAATGAAATTGAATTGATTAAAAACCTGATGGAAGATACCATGTTTAACATTTCTGTTTTAGAGACCAGAAAAGAACGCGATATTGCTCTTGATGAACTGCATTCTCACAATGTAATTTTAAAGAAAAAAGTATTAGAGAGAACAAAAACCATCGTTGAAACCCAGGACGCTACAATATTAAGCCTGGCGTCGCTGGTTGAAAGCAGGGATAACGAAACAGGAAATCATATATTAAGAACAAAAGAATATGTGAGACTATTGTTAAATAAATTAAAAGATATGCCTGACTTTAGCGAAGAACTTACTTTTGAAAAGGTCGATCAAATATACAAATCATCTCCGTTACACGATATAGGTAAAATTGCCATATCTGATAATATTTTACGCAAGCCGGGCAAATTAACCGAAAATGAATTTGAGGTGATGAAAAAACATACCATCATTGGAGGAGCAGCCATTGATAAAGCCACGCGCGGCATAACCAGTACCGGTTTTTTAGATACAGCTAAAGAAATTATTTTACATCATCATGAAAAGTGGGATGGCTCAGGATATCCGATTGGTTTACAAGGCACAAATATTCCCATATCAGCTCGAATCATGACGGTTGCCGATGTTTATGATGCCTTGATTTCTGAACGGGTTTATAAAAAAGCATTTACTCATAAAGAAGCTGTGGCCGTTATAGAAGATGGAATTGGGAAACATTTTGATCCTCAAATTGCAGGCGTTTTTCTTGAAATCGCAGACGAGTTTGAACAAGTTGCGCGTAAATATGCCGATTAATGAATAAAAAAATATTTAGATGAACCTTTAATTTGCCGGAACAATTTTCATAAACTCAGATAAAATTGAATCGGGATTTTTTACCCATTTGTTTTTAAAGTCATCAAAAGCAGTTGTAAAATCGTCGTCAATGTATTCATTTTCAAAGGCGTTAATGTATCCGTTAATTTCATGGGTTAAAAGTTTGATGTCTTTATCTTCTTCAGCCGTGATCAATCTCACGCCTATACCTAACCGGTTTTCAGGTACTTTCCCGCGTACAAAGGCCGCGCCGGCGGATAATCCAGAGCAGGTATAATAACCAATTGGAATTGGATGGTCAAAAATATTTAAGATGATTCCGATTCCTCCTTGAGAATATTCCATAAAGTAATCGCCCATGACCTTGTCTTTACCCAGACCAAATATTGCAACCGGCGGTTTTCTTTCATTTAAAAGCGGTCTTAGAGATTCAATGAACATGTCATAACCGATGGAGTCGATATAACCTTTTCGTTTCTGGTATATTCTAAGGAGTTCGTTAATTTTTTCATTGGTATTAAGCGAGCTGTAATAATTAAAATCAATTTTTTTCCATAATTCGGGGATACCTGCTTTAAACAACAACAGGCTTCTAACACCGGAGCCGCGCGCCACACGGTAGGTTCCGCTTACGGCATAGGAAGCAAAAAGGTCGTTGGCATCTCCGGCGATATTTAATTCCCTGACATTTGCGCCGTTAGCTACTCCAACCTGAACATTTCCAGCAATAAGTATAGACTCTTTGCGTGAATGTGTTCTAATTACCGTGTCCTGAACAAAAGCAAAAGAGTTGTTTCCTGATAATCCATAGATGTCGATACTTTCTGCATTTATACCCGTACCAATGTAGCGCTGACCACCGGCATTTTTTAAGACAAATTTTCGTACTCCAGCAAGTGATGCTTCTTTCATGATATAATTTAAATCAATGGATTTCATGACGATACCAACATCAATTTCAATGCTGTCGCCGTTTATTTTATTTAAATAATTTTGTAATTCCAGATCTGTAAGAGTTGGTTTAAAATAATCGCGATTTTTTAATACGTTTTTTTTCCGTTCAACGTAATTATCCATTTCCATTTGTCCTGGCCATTCTTGAATACCGAAATTGTTAAACAATAGCGGATCGCTTCCATGATAGCGAAAACGTCTTGCTCCAACAATGTCTGCATGATTACTCATACCCATCCCACCAGCCAAACCTTCCATATCGGCAATCATGGATTGTACCATTTTAACGATTCGTTTTGCACCATCTTCTGGATCAAGCCTTGTACCATAACGTCTCGAAGTGATTCCCCATGAGCATTGCCCCGTATGGCAACGACTGCATAATGTACAACCCAGTGGAAATAAATGAGGCATACCCATTCCGACAAAATCAGCGCCTGCAAGTAAAACCAGCATTGATGAAAAACTGTCGCGCACGCCGCCTTCGGAAATTATACTTACGTGTTTTCTTAAGCCTTCTTTGCGAAGCGCCATGTCTGCAATGTGAGTTAAATACACGATGTTTAATCCGGAGTTTTGCAGATCCACTTTATGTGCAGCGCCTGTCGAACCGTCTCCGGCCTTGATGGTTATATAATCAAAACCAGCCTTTGCAAGAGCTACAATGATGTGTTCAAAATTCCATGCTGTACCATAGGCATCGGCTCCGATTAACTTGCTCGGCCCAAGAAGCGCACGAAGGGTTTCAACCCTCATGGGTAACTCTTCGATCGAATACTGCAGGTGTTGAGGATTCGGCGATGTAAGAGGACGCAATGCTTCAACGCATCTAATCAGGGCAATTTCAATATCGTTTTTTTTACCGTCCAGGTGGCCGCCTTTTCCTTTTTTAGCGTCCTGGCCATACTTCATATTAAAACCGGCAAATTTATCCAGATGAATCCAGGGGCCATAGCCTCCAGAACCAAACTGAACGATGCATTGATCTGCCACGGCCATCATATCGGGGTGTAAAAATCCTTCTCCTGTAAAAAATGGGCGGCCAAGTTTTATACAGGCGATTAAACGTGATAACACCGCTTCATGAGAATTGGAGCCATACGACTGGTTGGCATCAAAAATTGGCGATTTTACCGGAAAGCGGGCCATACCTTTGCCAAGAGTCATATCGATCATTTTGCCGGCATATTCAAATTTATGATCCCTTTGCGGCGATAAAATTTCTGCAGCATCAATCAACCAGTCCTTTTGTAATTTTGAAGCCTGTCTGCCCAGATGTGCTGAACCAATGAGAGATTCGCCGACGGATCTTGAAACCATGTCGTTGATGATTTCAGAATTTGAAATAGGAACGCCCATGTTAAAATATTCCGGATTGTCGGTGATTTGAATTGCGCCCTGCGGACACATTTTTACGCATCGTTTACAATTACAACATTCTTCTTCGACAATGTGCAGAACTTTATGGTAATAAACGAGTTCGGTAGTCAACGCAGTTTCAGGAGCAAGAGGGGTTCCTTCGATGTCAACGGCGACTTCTTCCATGTAAAATACTCCGCCGCCTGTTTCTGGTGTTTTTAAATTATGTGTACATTCTACGACGCAGGCGCTGCAATGAATACATCCACGACCCATGTCTTCATTTTCAGAAACGACACGAACTTTGTACTTACTTTTAAGATTTTCAATACCAAATTGACGTGGTTTATCATGGATGATGGATTTAAAACGAATTACCTTGTTTTGCTCCAGTGTTTTATCCGTTTGTATATTTTTTAATTCCAGCACATTTAGTCCTTGCGGTTTTGTGGAAAATGAATGTATTCATTATCCAGTCTTGTCACACTTTTTATACCATCTTTAATATTTTCATTCCAATTTGCAAGAAAAGCAATGAGCTTTCCAGCCGGCGGTGACAATATTTTAAGAGATGTTTTTGTAATATCTACGTATGTAATGATTGCTCGCTCTTCAGAAGCAAAAACAGCTATCTTGTCATTATAACCCACCGTAAATTGACGCATGTGATCGCGGTCGGTCAGTCCCAGCATGATGTCTCCGTAATTTACTACGGCGGTAGAGGGTCCGCTCATTTTAAAATGTTTTAAAACAGGATGCAATGTAAGTTCAAGGTATTTTTTATACTTTACCTCGCCCATGTCTTTTGCTTCCTCCGGAAACTTTTGACTCATCAGCCATTCAATTTCTTCCAGAGACAGTCCCATCTTTAGCAAGTGGTGAATTTCCTGAAAAATAGCTTCTGAGTCTGTTCCCACCTGCATGGGTATACCAAGCTGTTCAAGAGCCCTTGCATTTGATTTGTCAGACGATAAATGTCCGTTATGAATGCCAATCATATTTCCATGAACAATCGGCTGAGCGCCCCACCAGACTCCATTGCCTTGAGAAGTCGGCCACCTCATGTGAATCATGGCACCGGTAAGTTTTTTATCTGAATATTGATCGAGATCAAAAATTTTTCTTGTATCTTTTAGCTCAAAGGCTGTTGAAAAGTTTGCTCCGTTTAAGGAGCTTGAAAATATTCTGGCGTTATCACGATTTTTCAAATTAAATAAAATAACCCTGTCTCGTATAAAGTCATGAACATCGCCTTCGCCTCCTTTGTATTTTATAAGATCTGTTGAGGGCATCAATACTGTATAACTTAAAAACAAAGGCATGTCATATTCAAAGTACAAATTTTCGCGAACCAACGGGCGTTTGTCGAGAAAATGAATACCCATATTTTCAAGAGTATTTTCCAGTTCTGGTATTTTGGTTCTGTCGCGATACATAATGTGAAAATGATAATGTTCATCATCGCGATAAAATCCCTTTAAAAATACTCCGGCGCCGTTTCGTGCGCGGTATTGAAGCACCTGTGCGGCCTGAAAAACTGCCGTTAGGGTACAGTTGCCGTGGATTGCAAATAAACCGCATGCTCCTGGCGCAATTCCTGTTTCTCCTCCTGAAAAATCTTGAATTGAAACGGGTTCAGGGTATATTGTATCAGTTGTCATTTTTCCCCTTTTTTTTAGATTTGCCGTTTATTTTATCTTTAGTTGAGGCTGTCGGATCTGCTTTAGACAAATTATGCTTATTATGATCATGTTCATAAATGTACTGTTGAAAGACTTCGGAATTTTCTGGTAAAATCGTTATATCGGTAAAACCCATAGCATTTCTTGGGCAGGCTTCTACGGCTTCTCTGGTATTGATACTTACTTTATTTTCAATAAATTTAAAATAACGGGTATTTCGAGATCCTGTCCATGCCTTTTCAACTTTAGCAATGGCTCCATGAGAGTAATGATGACACCAGTCGCATTGAATGCAGATACCGCAGTAAAAACAACGGGACGCTGCATATATTGCTTCGTGCTCGTTGATCGGTAAAATAATTTCTGCAAATGAGTTTTTTAATAAGCTTGATTTAACGATATTGGATTGTAAACGCGCCTGTCTTTTAAAATAACGCGCTTTTATGGTGTGAAAATATGCGATTTTATTTTCCTTATACCATGTTGTTTTTTCTTTTGACAAATCTTCAAGAATATCTCCGGCGGTGTTTCGACCAGATCCAATAGCCCGAACCACCATACCTACATCACGCGCATAACCGTAGCGTGCGTCGCCAGCCATGAACATTGGTTTTGCAAAATCTTTAATTTCAACTTTATTATTGTATATTGTATATTCTTCCGGTAAAAATTTTAAATCAGGGGTTTCTCCTATCGCCTTAATGACATTATGAACGAGGACTTCATTAAACTCGCCGCTGGGTATAATCGATGATTTTCCATCGGAGCCGACTTCTCCTGAAATCATTTTTTCCAGTTTTAAAGTGAGCATCCCGTCAGTTTTGCTGTTATCGATGATTTCAAAGGGGTTAAGGTAATATTCAAAATTTATACCTTCTTTAATACATTCTTCAACTTCACCGCGGTGAATATCCATGTCTTTTTCGCTTCGTCGATAGTAAATGGTAACGTGTTTTCCCATACGAGAGGCGGTTCGTGCAACATCAATGGCCGTATATCCTCCGCCAATAACCGCAATTTTTTCGCCAATATTAAGATCGATTTGGCTAAAATCGCCATTTGTTTTTCGAAAGTGTTCATTTAAGTTTATTTGTTTTAAGAATTCCAAACCTGTAATCACGGCCTTGTTGTCTTCACCGGGAATATTGAGTTTTCTCGATTTATGTGCCCCTGTAGCTAAAACGACATAGTCATATTTTGCATATAAATTTAAAAGTTCGTCTTTATTGATTTTTTTATCGGTAAATATATTCACTCCAAGGCTGCGAATATAATTGATCTCCCATTGCATAATTTCAGTTGGATAGCGAAATACCGGGATGCCCTGGGTCATCATGCCGCCTGCAAATTTTTCTTTTTCAAAGACATCAACTTTAAATCCTTTTTGTTTTAAGAAAAATGCGCAGGTTAATCCTGCAGGGCCGGCTCCAATGATGGCCGCCGATTTATTTATTGTAACGGGTACTGCCTCGGGAATCAAATTATTATTATAGCCATAATCAGAAATAAATCGTTCAAGATCCTTTATGTTTACTGCAGAATCAAATTTGTCTCGATTACAGGCTGTTTCGCACGGGTGATCACAAAATCTGCCGCACCCCCCTGAAAAAGGATTGGTTAGTTTTAATATTTCAAAAGCAAGTTGGAAATTTTTTTGACTGATTGCGTATAAAAAACCCGGTATGTCGTTTAGGGCAGGGCAGCCGGTTTGACCGTTTACGTCTTGCGAAAAACACGGAGCTTTTTTATTTTCATAAACAGGATTTATTGTCAACTTATTTTCCTTGGAATATGGTAACCTGTGCAGTCATAGCATAAAAGTAAACTGTCAGGAACACAATTACTCTCCGATATCACCCCCTGACATGGGAAGTCAAGAAAATTGTAATCCATATGGGCATTAAACTCTTGACGATGTGTATATTACTAAGTTTTAGGAAGTTACATCTATTCTCAAGGATATTATACCTTAAATTTGTGAATAGATTTAAGGAACGTCGTGAGTAATTCTTTTTTTCCAAAGCAGCAAGGTTTATACAACGCAAATCAAGAGCATGATGCTTGTGGCGTGGGGTTTGTCGCTCATATTAAGGGCAAAAAAAGTCATGAGATCGTCCGTCAGGGGTTAACGATTCTCGAAAATCTGACCCATCGTGGAGCAGTCGGTGCAGACCCGCTAGCCGGAGACGGTGCAGGAATTTTGTTGCAAATTCCAGACGCTTTTCTGCGGGCTCAGTGTTCAGAAATTGGAATTGAGTTACCGGAAGAGGGTAAATATGGCGTAGGTATGGTCTTTTTACCGCGTGACGTGAATGGACGCGATGCCTGTGAAAGAGTTATAGAAGAAAAAATTTCCCATGAAGGGCTCCGTCTTCTGGGTTGGCGTGATGTTCCGGTGGATAACACCACTCTTGGTAGAAGTATAAAAGAGGTTGAACCTGTTATTCGCCAGGTTTTTATTGCCCTGGGCAAAAACGGCGGTAAAAATGGAAAAAATTCTGATCCCAATTTGTTTGAGCGCAAACTTTTTGTTATCCGAAAAATTGTAGAGCATGCGGTCCGTGCACTGCCAGAAAAATTGAGGGTTGGTTTTTACATACCTTCGTTATCATCCCGTACAATTGTATATAAAGGTATGCTGCTGGCTGATCAGGTGGGCAACTATTATCTCGACCTGCAAAACGAAACCCTGGTTAGCGCTCTTTCCTTGGTGCATCAACGTTTTTCTACCAATACATTCCCTACATGGGACCGCGCTCATCCATATCGCATGATAGCGCATAACGGCGAAATCAATACTCTTCGTGGAAATGTAAACTGGATGGCAGCCCGCCATGCTACAATGCACTCGGGGCTTCTGGGTGAAGACCTTGAAAAGCTGTGGCCGCTTATTGTGGAAGATCAGTCTGACTCTGCCTGCCTGGATAATGCGCTGGAGTTGCTCGTCGCCGGAGGATATTCACTGGCGCATGCCATGATGCTCTTGATTCCGGAGGCTTGGGTGGGCAGCATACAGTTAACCGAAGAGAGACGCGCCTTTTATGAGTACCACGCCTTTTTAATGGAGCCGTGGGACGGCCCTGCCGCTGTGGCTTTTACCGATGGTCGTCAGATCGGGGTTACACTGGATCGAAACGGCTTGCGTCCGGCTCGCTATCTGGTGACCGATGATGATCTTGTGGTCATGGCCTCTGAAATGGGGGTTCTTGATATTCCACAGAGTAAAATTATAAAAAAATGGAGAATACAACCCGGTAAGATGTTCCTGGTTGATCTTGAGGCCGGTGAGATCGTAAATGTGCTCAAGATGAAACAAGAGCTTGCGGTTGCCAAACCGTATCGTCAATGGATCGATAAAACACGCTATTTTCTGGATGACCTTCCCTATACAGATTTAAAGGGGAGCAGTAAAAATCCAATGCTGGCTAGAGACCCGGCCAAAACATCATTGCTGGACATTCAACAGGCATTTGGTTATACGCAGGAAGATATAAAACTGGTTTTAATTCCGATGGCATCCGCGGCAAAAGAAGAGATCGGTTCCATGGGCAATGACGCCGCTTTGCCGGTTCTCTCTAACAAAAATCGCTCTCTGTATGACTACTTTCATCAAATGTTTGCTCAGGTTACAAATCCGCCCATAGACCCTATACGGGAAGAGATTGTAATGTCTCTCATCTCATTTATCGGGCCACGGCCAAATTTACTTGGAATTGATGAAACCGATCCACCATTGAGACTGGAAATTCATCAACCGGTCTTGTCAAACGAAGATCTTGGAAAACTGCATAATATTGAACAGTTAACACAAGGACGCTATAAATCGTTCTTGTTAGACATTACCTATCCAGTAACACTTGGCGCTAAAGGTTGTGAAGCCGCCTTGAAGAATTTGTGCGAAGAGGCCGAAAAAGCAGTTACGGCAGGGTTTAATGTATTGATTTTATCAGATCGATCTGTTTCAAAAGAGCGCGTCGCGATTCCGGCGCTTTTAGCATGCTCAGGTGTTCACCACCACTTAATCAGAGAAGGGATTCGTACCAGCGCAGGTCTTGTTGTAGATACCGGTTCAGCGCGTGAGGTTCACCACTTTGCCCTCCTGGCAGGTTATGGCGCCGAAGCTGTATGCCCTTGGCTGGCCTATGAAACCATTGCATCCATGGCCGCCTTTCTGCCCGAAGCGCTTAGCGCCAAAGAGGCGAACAAGCGTTTTATCAAGGCCATTGACAAGGGATTACTAAAGGTTATGTCCAAGATGGGGATTTCAACCTACCAGTCGTATTGCGGAGCCCAGATCTTTGAAGCGATCGGATTAAATTCAGAGTTTGTAAAGAGATATTTTACCGGAACACCAACACCCATAGAAGGGGTCGGCTTAAATGTGATAGCACAAGAGACCGTTGTTATCCACCACAATGCGTTTGGCCTTGACCCGCTACTTGCTAATGCACTGGAAACAGGGGGGGAATACTCCTGGCGGACTCGCGGCGAAGAGCATATGTGGACTCCAGATACCATCTCAAAACTTCAAAATGCTACACGCACCAACAATTATAACACCTATAAAGAGTATGCTAAACAGATCAATGAGCAGGGAGAAAAATTAAAAACTCTGCGCGGTCTCTTTGAAATTAGAGCTGCAGGTAAACCTGTTCCTGTTGAAGAGGTAGAAGAGGCAAAAGAGATTGTTAAACGTTTTGCTACAGGCGCCATGTCTCTTGGCTCCATTTCCACCGAAGCGCATACCACACTGGCCATCGCGATGAACCGTATTGGAGGAAAATCCAACACCGGTGAAGGGGGAGAGGACTCAAATCGTTTTCGAGTCTTAAAAGCTGGTGAAAAATTATCAAATATTATCGGTAAAAAACGTATAGCCGCAGATATGATCATGCAAGAGGGCGACTCACTGCGTTCGAGAATAAAACAGGTTGCTTCAGGAAGATTTGGCGTAACAGCAGAGTACTTAACCAGCGCGGATCAAATTCAGATTAAAATGGCGCAAGGAGCAAAACCAGGGGAGGGAGGTCAGCTTCCCGGCTCCAAGGTATCAGAATATATTGCTAAATTACGTTTTTCTGTACCGGGAGTTGGTTTGATTTCGCCGCCTCCCCATCACGATATCTACTCCATAGAGGATCTGGCACAGTTGATTCATGACCTGAAAAATGCCAATCCCTCTGCCGCAATTTCTGTGAAGCTTGTATCAGAAGTTGGCGTGGGCACGGTTGCTGCAGGAGTGGCGAAAACAAAAGCTGATCACATTGTAATTGCCGGTTTTGACGGAGGGACAGGGGCATCACCTCTATCTTCTATAAAGCATACCGGTACTCCATGGGAGCTTGGACTTGCAGAGACCCAGCAGACGCTGGTTTTAAACCAGTTGCGCGGAAGAGTATCCCTTCAGGTGGATGGCCAGTTGAAGACAGGCCGTGATGTACTTATAGGAGCACTTCTTGGTGCAGATGAGTTTGGTTTTGCCACGGCACCTCTTGTCGTAGAGGGGTGTATTATGATGCGAAAGTGCCACCTGAATACCTGCCCCGTAGGTGTTGCTACGCAGGATCCAGAGCTTCGTAAAAAATTTACCGGTCAGCCTGATCATGTGGTGAACTACTTTTTCTTTGTCGCCGAAGAGCTACGAGAGTATATGGCGCAAATGGGAATTCGTAAAGTGGATGAACTTGTAGGGCGCAGTGATCTTCTCAATGTCAAGCAGGGGGTCTCTCACTGGAAAGCAAAAGGATTAAACTTTTCAAATATCTTTCATCAGCCCGATATGCCCAAAGAGGTTTCTCGCAGACATACGGAAGCGCAGGATCATGGTCTTGAACAAGCGCTCGATAACAAACTGATCTCGCAGGCATCCGCAGCACTCGAGCAAAAGAAACCTGTCGTTATAAAAAGTACGATTAAAAGTTTAAACCGAACCGTAGGGACAATGCTCTCGCATGAAGTGGCCAAGCGATACGGCCAGGCCGGACTTCCCGATAATACAATTACAATAAAGCTGAAGGGAACAGCCGGTCAGAGTTTCGGCGCCTTTCTTGCCTCTGGAATAACACTGGAGTTATCCGGCGAGGGTAATGATTACGTCGGTAAAGGTTTGTGTGGCGGCCGCATAATTGTGGTTCCTCCCGATGACTCTCGATTAAAGGCCGAAGATAATATAATAGTTGGAAATACCGTTTTATATGGCGCAACCAGCGGCGAAGCTTTTTTTAGAGGTGTTGCCGGCGAGCGCTTTGCCGTTCGAAACTCTGGAGTGGTGGCCGTTGTCGAAGGAGTGGGCGATCACGGCTGCGAATATATGACCGGCGGCATGGTTGTCGTTCTCGGACCAACAGGACGTAATTTTGCAGCGGGTATGTCGGGGGGGGTCGCCTATGTTCTTGATGAAGATGGCGGATTTGAGAAGCGTTGCAATCTTGCCATGGTAGCGCTTGAGCCGATACCCGATGAGGTTGCAACCATGGACAAGGGTGATGTCGAACCGGAGGGTCATGGAAGAGTTCACTTTAATCACCTTGGCAAGGCAGATGCTCTCGCACTTCGCGGAAAGGTGGAAAAACATTTTCGTTATACGGGAAGTACTCGCGCCAAACATATTTTAGATAACTGGTCTGCCTACCTGCCTAAATTTTTAAAGGTGATGCCAACAGAGTATCGCCGTGCCTTAAAAGAGATCGCAGAGATGCAAGCCAGACAGAGGGAGGCCGAATAGATGGGTAAGCTAACCGGATTTATGGAGTTTAACAGGCTAAGCGAAGAGTATTTGCCTGTTGAAAAACGTTTAAAAAACAATAAAGAGTTTGTAGCTCATTTAAGCGACGAGCAGGCCCATATTCAGGGCGCTCGATGTATGGATTGCGGTATACCCTTTTGTACCAATGGCTGCCCGGTCAATAATGTCATTCCCGACTGGAATGATCTTGTCTACCGAGGAAACTGGAGGCAGGCACTCGATGTGCTCCAGTCGACCAATAACTTTCCTGAAATCACCGGCCGCATCTGCCCAGCGCCCTGCGAAGCCGCATGTACACTAAATATTAACGACGAAGCGGTGGGTATCAAATCCATCGAACATGCAATTATAGACAAGGGAAACGAAAACGAATGGGTGTTACCGCAGATCTCACAACAAAAAACCGGTAAAAAGGTAGCCATCGTTGGTTCGGGGCCTGCCGGTCTTGCCGCAGCCCAACAGCTCGCTCGTGCCGGCCACAAGGTTGTTGTCTTTGAAAAGAATAGCCGAATCGGCGGATTAATGCGTTACGGTATTCCTGATTTCAAGCTTGAAAAGCAGCTCATCGATCTGCGCATTACACAGATGCAGGCAGAAGGAGTTGAGTTTCGTACCTCTGTTTTTGTCGGCAAAACAAACTTCTCCATGAAAGGTGTATCCAACGATGCCAAAAGCAATGTTACTCCCGATGAGCTGTTGAAAAGTTTTGACGCAGTAATTTTAGCCGGCGGGGCAGAACAGCCTCGCGACCTCGCGGTTCCCGGACGTGAGCTGGAAGGGGTACACTACGCTCTTGAATTTTTAATTCCGCAAAATAGAGAGGTTGCCGGTGACGGCAAAAATCCAATCAATGCCCATGGAAAACATGTTGTAGTGATTGGGGGCGGCGATACCGGATCGGACTGTGTGGGAACCAGCAATCGTCAAGGAGCATCCTCTGTCGCACAGTGGGAAGTGATGCCCGTTCCTCCCGAAGTGGAAAACAGACCGCTGGTTTGGCCCAACTGGCCCATAAAAATGCGCACATCAAGTTCGCACGAAGAGGGGTGTGCACGAGATTGGTCCGTTGCCACTAAAAAGTTTATAGGAGTCAACGGGAAACTCACCGCTATTAAAGCTGTTCGTGTCGATTGGCAAGAGGGCAAGATGGTTGAAATTCCCGGCAGCGAATTTGAAATTAAAGCGGATCTTGCTTTTCTGGCGATGGGCTTTACCAATCCGCTGCAGCAGGTTCTCGATGACTTTGGCGTAGAGAAAGACCCCCGAGGTAATGTCAAAGCTTCCACCGAAGGCGCAGGGTGCTATAAAACCAATGTAGACAAACTTTTTGCTGCCGGCGATATGAGGCGCGGTCAATCTCTCGTCGTATGGGCCATACGTGAAGGCCGACAGGCAGCCCGGGCAGTAGATGAATTCCTGATGGGAAAAACACTTTTACCGCGTTAATTTTAATTAGATAATTTTAATAAATAAAAGGGGTGAAGCCTCCCCCCTCGCATAGAAACGTAATATGAATTACCGGGCTTTTCTAAAAGGGGAAAATATCTATGACTTAATTGCGTAATTAACCAAAATGTAGACCTTCCCTTTAATTTTTGGTTCACATTTGATTATAGTGATTGACGATATGAATTCAATGAAAAAAGTGATAAATGATTGGGCGTCGTGGCCAAGTGGCTAAGGCAGGGGCCTGCAAAGCCCCGATCGCCGGTTCGAATCCGGCCGACGCCTCAGAAATGCCCGAGTGATGGAATTGGTAGACATACAGGACTTAAAATCCTGGGGACGCAAGTCCGTGCCGGTTCAATTCCGGCCTCGGGTAATCTTTTTTATGAGTTTATCACGTTCATTTGAAATGAATACTTTCAATAAAATAATTTAATTTTACTTTTGATTTTTATGGGGACTTGTGAGTAATGCAACACCTTTGATCGATACTCATTGTCATATTGATTTAATTCTCGAAAAGGGATTGTCTTATGAACAAATCGAAAGTAGTCTTGTTGAAAGTAATATAAATGCAGTTATTCAAATTGCTTCTGATCCGATTGCAATGGAATTTTCTGTAAAATTTTGTCATGAGAAATCTGGAAAAGTTCAATATTTTTATACTTTTGGTTTACATCCAAATGAAGTTCATGAGCTTGATATAAATTCAGGTATTTCGTATATTAAAAAATATCATGAAGACAGTCGATTTATTGGAGTAGGCGAGGTAGGTCTTGACTTTTATTATGGATTGGATCATAAAGATCTACAAATGAGCGTATTTGAAATGTACCTTGATATCGCACAAGAATATAAAAAGCCGGTTATCATACACACCCGTAATGCCCATGATGAAACAATACAACTTATAAAACAATACTCAGATAAAATTCCTTTATTGGTTCATTGTTTTACTGGTAATGTTAATCAAATAAAGGATTACCTGGATCTTGGGGCATACATTTCTTTTTCTGGAATTACAACTTTTAAAAATGCTCAGGATATAAAAGAAGCCGCAATTTACTGTCCGGTAGAAAGAATTCTGGTTGAGACCGATGCGCCATTTTTAGCTCCTGTGCCAAACCGGGGTCAGGTTAACAGGCCTGGCTGGGTAAGGTATGTTGCAGATTTTCTTTCAGAGGTTAGAGGTGTTTCAATACACAATACCCTCTATGAGAATTCCATACGTTTTTTTAATCTTCGTTTTAAAACTAATTAGCAAGCAGAGCAAAAAAAAACCCGCTTAAAGCGGGTTTTTTGAAATTTTGAAGTTAAAATCTGCAATTACGGAGGTGTTATTGCAATGATCTCGTCTTGGTTAATAGTCTCCATAATTTTGTTGTACTCAGGCGTATCTTTTCCATACGTCAACTCTGCTGCTCTCAACAAATGTTTGTTTTTCATTTTTTTGAAATAAGTTAACTCTTGTTCTGAACCTGAGCCGTATTTTAACATTATTGCTTCCTGATATCCATATGCAGATGCTAAATACTTATGCGGCTCGGGGATTTCTTCATATTTTCGATCTAAAGCTATGTATCGGTTCAGTACATCAATGATTTGAGGTATATTACCAAGGTCATATTGAGCCATAGCCCAATCACGATATATGTTTGATAATAGCGCCTTGTATTCGCTGGATTCTTTAACTTTTACATTTTCAATCTCATCTAAATGATGTACAGCTTTAGTAAAATACGTTACTGCTTTTAATTTGGCTGCTCTTTTATCATCGTTGATTTTTTTCTCTTCACGATTTTTTCTGTCCATTGTCTGCCAGTACCACTTCTCATTGAGACGAAGTGTTTCTTCAGATTCCTGACGGAAACGTTGAACGTTTTCTCTCATTTTTTGAAGAAGAGATTTACCTGTCTGGTAGTTCGCAAGAGCAAGTCTGTATTTGTTTTGTGCATAATCGTCACTTAATTTTACAAGTTCATCAAGAGCTTTAACGTATGACTTAAAATCCGGATTTAACCACGGATTAGCTTCAGAACTGCTTTTGTCTTTAGTTGTATCTGCGTTTGCAGTATTTGTGTTTGCAGTATTTGTGTTTGCAGTATCTGTCTTTGTCGTATTCGTTGTCGCTTCGGTTTTTGCACTTCCCTGTGCATCCTGCCCCTGGGTGTTTGTTGCCGGTGTTTGAGCGAAAACACTCAAAACAGGCAATACCAGTGCAATGATAATGTATTTCATCGATTTCATAATTGTACCTACCTTAGTATAGTTAGAAAATTCATGTAAGACATCCTTTTCTTACTCTTTAATTTTATCGGGTAAAATTAAGTGTAAACTTAATAAAATATCCCGAAATCGTTTAAATTTTTTTGAAAAAAGATATCTTAAACCAATAGATTTCTAATTAATTCTCGTCTTATCATTTAAACCCTCAAATAGATTGAATTTAATTGATATAAGACATGATTTTTTCAACTTCTTTTTTTTCTCCAAATAATAACGGAACTCTTTGATGTAATGAAGTTGGTTGAATATCTAAAATTCTGGATTTTCCGTTTGTTGCCATTCCTTTTGCCTGTTCTGCAATAAATGCAATGGGATTTGCCTCGTACATAAGACGTAATTTACCTTCAGGCGATTTTTTAGTTGCAGGATAGGCAAAAACGCCTCCCTGAATCAAGGTTCTATGAAAATCAGCTACCATTGATCCAATGTATCTTCCGGTGTATGGTCCAGCTTCATTACTTTTTACCCAGTCCAGCCATTTATTATAACCAGGATCAAAAGAATGTGCATTTCCTTCATTAATACTGTAGCATTTCCCATTATCTGGAAAAGTCATATTTTGACGACTTAATAAATAATCTCCAACATTTGGATCCAGGGTAAACATATGTACACCTTTTCCCGTTGTAAACACCAATACAGTGCTGGAACCATACATAATATAGCCCGCAGCTATCTGGCGATTTCCTGGTTGAAGGATAATTTCCATAGGATCTGAATATGTTGTCTTGGATTTTTCCATGATGGAAAATATGGTTCCAACGGCAATACCCGAACTTAAGTTGCTTGATCCATCTAATGGATCGAAAAAAAGAATGTATTTTCCGCCTGATTCCCGTAAAATTACCGGGTTTTCATTTTCTTCGGATGAAACTATGGCTACATCTGCGTTTAAACCAAGACTATTGATCAACATCTTATCAGCCAGTTCATCAAGCTTTTTTACTTCCTCTCCATGAACATTTTTAGAATTGGTTTTTTCAGAAACATCGGTCAGACCGTCTCTTTTTACATAAAGAGCAATATGCTTACTGGCAAGTGTAATACTTGAAATTAAAAGCGCCAATTCTTTCGTTAAATGGCTGTCGGAGTTTTGTTCTAATAAAAGGAACTGCTGTGCGCTGGTAAGGGCATGTTCAGGAGATTTATACGCTTTCATACTCTATCTCAATTCATTTGTTTATGACGTAAAGTAATATTTATTGGATATTTTTCCGGCAAATTGGAAGCGTCTGTATTTTGGTAATTATTTTTAAAAATGCAGCGTTAAGCATGCAGTCGAATTATCATTTTTGATATTTTTAATATGGCGACTGCAACCGAATTTTTTGTTTTGAGGTGTTCTTTGGTTTTATTAACAATTAATCGTTCTCGGAAAATTTAAGCGAGAATTTGTAAGGCTCACCGATTTTGCTTCCCGCAGGGGGAGATTGGTTTACAAGATAACCTTTTCCTGTAATGTCATGTTCGCCGGGAAAATGCGACCATAAAATAAAAAGAACTTCTTTTTTACTTTTATTCAGCAAATTTGGCATTATGTTTTTATTGTATACATCATTAGATTTGTTTAAAGCGGTCAGGTTACCTGTTTCGCGAATTTTTCCTTTATGTACAATCGGAATAATATCCAATAAAATATTTTTAAAAATAGGGGCTGCCACCTGACCTCCCTGATAAACTCCTCCTTGAGGTTCGTCATACCAGATGAAAATACTGATTTCGGGGTTATCGCCAGGAAAAAAGCCTATAAAAGAAGCTTGATATTTTCCTTTTGGATAACCTGTATTGTCTGACTTCATTGTTGTACTTGTTTTGCCGGCGATTTGAAAATCAGGTATCGAAGCAAGATAACCCGTACCGCCTTTCATAACTACATGCTGCAGATACGTGAGAAGTTTTTTAGAAATTTCCGGTGAAATGGTCATATATTTATTTTCAATTTTTGTTGATTTTAGCGTTTCACCATTTGCGGACATAATTTTATTAACAAGAATTGGTTTATACATAATACCTCCGTTTGCAATTGAATTTGCGGCAGTAGTCAATTGAATGGGGGTTACACTGAGGCCCTGGCCAATAGGAATAGCCATTTTTAAATCGATATCCCATTTTTCAGGTTGGGGAATTCTGCCATCTTCTTCGCCGGGAAGATTGATCATGGTTTTATTTGTAAAACCAAATTGTTTTAAATGTTCATAAAGCCGAATTACAGGCATATTCCACGCTGCCTGGATGATCGCGGTATTGCATGAATTTTTAATGGCATCGGTAAGATTTTCTTTATTATGTACGGAACTGCAATTTAAACGATATTTTTTATATTGAAAATAGCCAGGACAAAAAAAAGTTGCATCCTCTTTTAACATGTGATCTTTCATCAAGGCAGCCAGAATAAATACTTTAAATGTTGAGCCTGGTTCAATGTTTTCGCTAATGGCTCGATTTCGCTTGGCGTCGGATGGAAAATCCGTCGGGTGATTTGGATTAAAATCTGGAAGTGAAGCCATTGCCAGTATTTTTCCAGTGTGAACCTCGCTAATGATCCCAATAGCTGCCTTAGAACGCGATTTAGCAAGACCCTGCTGAAGAGCTTTTTCCAGTTGATGTTGAATGTAGGCATTTATGGTCAAATGAATATCGTCGCCGATATATTCATTGTTATTTGATGCCGTAAGATTGTCATTATACTCATATTCAATACCGGCCAGACCTTCGTTGTCAATACCGGTAAAACCCAGAACTGTTGAGGCAAGATTATCATTTGGATAGTACCTTGAAATTTTCTCTTCAAAAGCAACGCCGGAAAGTTTTAAAGATTGTAAATCCTTGACATCTGAAATGGAAACATTTTTTTCTAGATAGAAATAATTTGCAGAGGTATTGATTTTGTTTAAAACAAATTCATATTCAAGTTTAAGGGCATTTGATAAAGCTCTTGCTGTTTTTTCCGCATTAACAATCCCGTCAGGACGAATTCCAATAGAAATGCTGCCGCGAGAAACGGCAAGTTCGTGATCATTGGCATCAAAAATAGTGCCTCTTTTAATCAAGGGCTTTTGAGGCAACATGGATAAAGGTACGGGAGAATGAAAAGCAAGTTCGTAGGCTCGAAAAATTAAAATAACAATTGCAATAAATATACCTGCAATTAAAAATCGATATCTTTTTTTAAAGTCATTCATGTAATGTTATTTTTAATAATGCTTTTACTTAATCATTATGTACAAAATTCTTCAAGAATTGTTCCTTGTCATTTTGAAAAGGTAACGTCCTATAATTTTATTTTCCGGTACACAACCAAATACTCGCGAATCAATTGAGTTTTCTTTATTATCGCCATAAACGCAATATTTATTATCTTCAATGCGTTCGACTCTTTTTATTAAAATATCGTTTGGTTTACTTTTATTTACAATAAAATCATCGCTTTTATAGAAAGTAAATGGTTTTTGAAAAATAATTACGTCACCAGGTTGTATAGGTCTTCTCCATGGGTAAGATATTCTGGATATTGAATTTTGATTTACGTAGTAGTTTGTAATTAACCCCATGCTGATTTTTTCTACTAGAATGATTTCTCCCGGTTTAATCCCCGGCAACATGGATTTTTGGTTTACTGTGTAAGGTTGTATGATAAAATATTTAATATGCGAAAGAGTGAGTATCGCGCACAAGATAGTGAATAAAAAAATTTGTACATAATGAAATATTTCATTTTTATTTTTAAGATTATATAAAAAATTAACTTTGTAATTATCTGTATTGCCTTGTTTTGAAAATATTTTATTATACAGTGTTGCCGATATCGTTAAAAAAAAAATCAGATAATATGACCATGGCTGATTTGAAGAAAATATAAAAAATAAAAAGTATGAATAACAAAGAATAAATAAAATATTCATGACGGCCGTTTGAAACCATTTACGTTCTAAAAAAAAACTACGCCATGCAAAAATATTTTCAATGCTTTGTAAATGTTCATTTTTATTCATTAAAGTCTTACTTTTAAGAGTGAAACAACTGGAAAACCATTAAACTCAAGATATAATCATTTGGTTTAATTTATCTGTAGTTTGCCTGGTAGCGGTTAGATTTTGGTAAAGCGTGGTTGTTTTAACGCTCTGCGCGCACCCTGCCAAGTAGCCGCGTTTACTTGAGT